>URZF01000013.1 GCA_900552255.1 uncultured Eubacteriales bacterium
TATTGCAGCGATGGTACTCGGAGTAAGTGCGTGCGGAAATTCTGCTAACAAGGAAAATACAGCAACAGAGTCGCAGCGCTCTTTCCCTCTGAATTTTGAGGTTTCGTTAATTTAAAATCGCGCCGGAGGCGCCTCCGGAAACAAGCGCGGCATACCGTTTCAAATAGCCGAAAAGCTCTTTTTTGAGAGGGACGAACGTCTCTTTCCGCTTTTCCATTTCCGCATCGCTGACTTTCAGCTCGATCCGATTTTCGGGAATATTGATCTCGATGATATCTCCCTCCCGCACAAGACCGATGGGGCCCCCGCTTGCCGCCTCGGGCGTGATGTGGCCGACGCAGGCGCCTCGTGTGGCGCCGCTGAATCGTCCGTCCGTGATCAGCGCGACGCTGCCTCCAAGTCCCATTCCCATAATGGCGGATGTGGGATTGAGCATTTCACGCATGCCGGGACCGCCCTTGGGGCCCTCATAGCGGATCACAACCACATCGCCGGGGCGGATTTTTCCGGCATTGATTGCCGCCTGCGCATCTTCCTCGCAGTCAAAGACTCTTGCCGGCCCTTCGTGAACCAGCATTTCCGGCAGGACGGCCGAACGTTTGACCACGCAGCCCTCCGGCGCGAGATTGCCGCGGAGCACCGCGATACCGCCGGTGCCGCTGTAAGGCGATTCGATGGGACGGATGACGTTGTGGTTGAGGTTGGGGCAGCTCTTGATATTCTCGCCGACGTTTTTTCCGGTTGCCGTTATGCAGTCGGTGTGCAGCAGATTTTTTTTGCTTAACTCGTTCATGACCGCATAAACGCCGCCGGCCGCATCCAGATCCTCCATATAGGTTCTTCCCGCGGGCGCCAGATGACAGAGATTCGGCGTTTTTGCGCTGATCTCGTTGGCAATATCGAGAGTGATATCGATGCCGCATTCGTGGGCGATCGCCGGCAGGTGCAGCATGGTATTGGTGGAGCATCCCAGCGCCATATCCACCGTCAAGGCGTTCATCAAAGCCTCTTTCGTCATGATATCGCGGGGACGGATGTTCCGCTTCAAGAGCTCCATTACCGCCATCCCCGCATGCTTTGCCAGCTCGATGCGGGCGGAATAAACAGCGGGAACGGTGCCGTTGCCTTGCAGCGCCATGCCGAGCGCTTCGGTCAGACAGTTCATGGAATTTGCGGTATACATTCCCGAGCAGGAGCCGCAGGTCGGGCAGGTTTTGCATTCGTATTCGCGCAGCTTCTCCTCGGAGATTTTGCCGGCATTGAACGCGCCGACTGCCTCCGATATGGAGGAAAAGCTGGTTTTTGCTCCATCGACCGAGCCCGCCAGCATCGGACCGCCGCTGACAAAAACGGTAGGAATGTTTATTCTTGCCGCCGCCATCAGAAGCCCGGGGACGTTTTTGTCACAATTCGGGACCATGACCAGCGCATCGAATCCGTGCGCCAAGGCCATAGCCTCCGTGGAGTCGGCAATCAGCTCGCGGGTGACAAGCGAATATTTCATGCCGGTATGTCCCATGGCAATACCGTCGCAGACCGCGATCGCGGGAAAAACGATGGGAGTGCCGCCTGCCATTGCCACTCCCAGCTTTACCGCATCCACAATCTTGTCGATGTTCATGTGTCCCGGTACGATTTCATTGTAGGAGCTGACGATTCCGACAAGCGGACGGCCGATTTCCTCGCTTGTCAGTCCGAGCGCGTGATATAAAGCTCTGTGAGGAGCGTTTTGTGTGCCGTTTTTGATAGCATCGCTTTTCATGAGAAAAGACTCCTTTCACGGAATGGATAGCAGAGGCAAGGGAAGCGCCGCTCCCCTTGCCTTTGACACCATCAGTTGTTGATCAGCTTGTCCTCGTCGCTCCAGCTGTAAAGCTTCCGGATTTCGGCGCCGACGATCTCGCTTGGATGTTCGCCTGCAAGCTTTCTCATGGCGTTGAAATGTACCTGCCCGCCGGCTGCGGACATGTCAAGCAGGAACTCTTTTGCAAAGGTTCCGTCCTGGATCTCTTTGAGGATCTGTTTCATGGTTTTTTTCGTTTCCTCGGTGATGATCTTCGGGCCGGTGACGTAATCTCCATATTCGGCGGTATTGGAAACGGAATATCTCATGCCCGAAAAACCGCTCTGATAAATCAGATCGACGATCAGCTTCATTTCATGGATGCACTCAAAATAGGCGTTTCTCGGATCATAGCCCGCCTCGACCAGCGTTTCATAGCCGGCCTGCATCAAGGCGCAGACGCCCCCGCAGAGAACGGCCTGCTCGCCGAACAGATCGGTTTCGGTTTCCGTGCGGAAGGTGGTTTCCAAAACGCCGGCTCTTGCGCCGCCGATGCCGAGCGCATAGGCAAGGCCGATATCCCAAGCGTCGCCTGTCGCGTCCTGTTCTACGGCGATGAGGCAGGGAACCCCTTTACCGGCCAAATACTCGCTACGTACCGTGTGTCCGGGGCCTTTGGGGGCGATCATGATAACGTTGATGTTTTTAGGCGGCTTGATACAACCAAAATGGATGTTAAAGCCGTGGGCGAAGGCGAGGGTTTTTCCTTCCGTCAAATTAGGCTCAATGCTCTCTTTATAGAGGGCTGCCTGCTTTTCATCATTGATGAGAATCATGATCACATCGGCTGCTTTTGCGGCCGCATCGGCGGTCATGACCCGAAAGCCCTGCGCTTCCGCTTTTGTCCAGCTTTTGCTGCCCTCATACAAGCCGACGATGACGTCGATGCCGCTGTCTTTCAGATTGAGCGCGTGCGCATGTCCCTGAGAGCCGTATCCGATGATGGCGACGGTTTTGCCTTTCAGCTTTTGAAGATTGCAGTCCTTCTCATAGAAAATTCTTGCCATGATAAATGAACCCCTTTCGTGAAATAAAATTATAAGTTGGTCACTTTTCGGATGGTGGTGCTTCCTTTTTCGAGGGAAACGCTGCCGGTGCGGCAGATCTCGAGGATAGCATAATCGCGCATCAGATGGATAAAATCGTCGATTTTTCTGCTGTCGCCGGTCAGCTGGAGCATGACGGAATCTCTCGAATAATCCACGGTTTTGGCCTCAAAGGCCGCGGCTGCCGCACGGATCTCCTCTCTGGTTTGCGGTTCGTTTTTCATTTTGATGAGCAACAGCTCGCAGCTGACGGAATTTTCGTCGTCCAGCTCCTTTATGGAATAGACGTCGGGCAGCTTATAGAGCTGATTGATCAGCTGATGCCCATTGACCTCCTCACCGTCGAATACCACCGTGATGCGGGAATATTTGCTGGATTCGGTCTCGCTGACGGTCAGGGCGCTGATGTTGAACTGCCGGCGCCGGAACATGCTGGTCACGCGGTTCAGCACCCCGAACTGGTTGTTTACGAGCACCGCTACGGTATATCGCTTCATATCAGCTATCCACCTTTACAATGATATCGTCCATGCACCCGCCCGGCGGAAGCATGGGGAGGACAAATTCGTCCTTGTCGATGGCGCAGTCGATCACGTAAGGCCCATCTTGATAGGCAAAAGTCTTTTTCAAAGCGTCCTCAAGCTCCTCCGGTGACGAAACACGCTCTCCGTCCGCGCCGAAAGCCTTGGATAAAGCCACGAAATCGGTTTTTCGGTCGAGTACGGTGTTGGAATAATGCTTGTCGAAAAAGAGCGTCTGCCATTGTCTGACCATGCCGAGCACGCCGTTGTTCATGATGAGGATTACAAGAGGAACGCGATAGCTAACAGCGGTCGCAAGCTCGTGAAGGCACATTCCGAAGCTGCCGTCTCCGGTAATCAGAACGCTGCGCTCTCCGGTGCCAAGCGCCGCGCCGATGGCCGCGCCGAGCCCATAGCCCATTGTGCCGAGGCCGCCGCTGGAAATAAATCGGCGGCTGCTTTTGAAAAACAGATTCTGCGCCGCCCACATCTGATGCTGACCTACGTCGGTCGCGACCGGTGTTTCTGCCGACAAATATCGGTTCAGCGTTAAGATCACATTTCGGGGCGTCAAGCCTGTTCTGTTGTCCAGATACGTTTCCTCTTCCTCTCGGAATTGACGGATTTGTGCCTGCCATTCCGGTCTTTTCTGTCCCTTGATTTGCGGCAGCAGCTCTTGCAGCGTTTTTTTGACGTCCCCGCGGAGTCCATGCACGGTATTGACCGTCTTGAAAAGCTCGGAACCGTCGATATCGATGTGAACGACACGCGCCTTGCCGGCAAATTTTGTCCGATTTCCGGTCGCCCGGTCGTTGAAGCGGACGCCGAGAGCGACGATGCAGTCGGCATGATGCATCGCCATGGAGGAGGCGTAATGCCCGTGCATCCCCTGCATTCCCAAAAGACGGGGATAGTCCGTGGGAATTGCCGAAAGCCCCATCATGGAGCAGCCGAGCGGCGCGTCGATCTTTTCGGCGAGGGCAAGCATTTCCTCTTGGGCGCCTGCCGAAATGACGCCGCCGCCGAAATAAATATAAGGTTTCTCGGCGGAATTGATGCAGTCCGCCGCTTGCCTTATACGGATATCCTTTGCCGCGGATCTTTCGTCCGGCGTGACCGGCGGCTGCTCCGCATATTCGCAGGTTGCAATTTGCACATCCTTGGGAACGTCGACCAAGACCGGTCCCGGTCTGCCGGATAGGGCGAGACGGAAAGCCTCTCGGATCGTATCGGCAAGCCGCTCCACCGTCCCGACAAAAAAGTTGTGCTTGGTTATGGGAAGGGTAATCCCCGTGATATCGATTTCCTGGAAGCTGTCGGTGCCGATCTGTGAGGTAGGTACGTTCCCGCAGATCGCGACCATCGGGATAGAATCGAGATAAGCGGTGGCGATCCCCGTTACCAAATTGGTAGCGCCGGGACCCGAGGTGGACATTACGACGCCGACCTTGCCGGTCGCTCTGGCATATCCGTCTGCGGCATGGGAGGCCCCTTGTTCGTGCGCCGTCAAAACGTGCCGGATTTTATCTTGATATTTGTATAGGGAATCATATACGTTCAGGATCTGCCCGCCCGGATATCCGAACACAATCTCGCAGCCTTGCTCGATCAGCGTTCTGACGATGATGTCTGCTCCGGATATTGTCATGTTAGTTCTCCTTTGTCAGGAAGCCTGCGATGAGGCGTCCGCACTCATGGCAGCCGATTTTTTTACATTCTGCAATCTCCATGGGATCGGACGGCATGATATCCGCCGTGCGCCAGCCCTCGTCCAAGAGCGCTGATACGGCGTTTTCGACCGCCTGCGCCTCCGACGGCATGCCGAAACTGTAACGCAGCATCATGGCTGCCGAAAGAATTGTGCCGATGGGGTTGGCGGTGTCTGTCCCGGCGATGTCCGGCGCGGAGCCGTGGATCGGCTCATATAGTCCGCAGGAGGATGCGCCGAGACTGGAGGAGGGAATCATGCCGATGGAGCCGGTGATCATGGATGCCTCGTCGGAAAGGATATCGCCGAACATGTTTTCCGTCACGATCACATCGAACTGCGAGGGGTCTTTGACGATCTGCATGGCGCAGTTGTCCACCAGCATATCGGAGAGCTCCACGTCGGGATATTCCGCGGCAAGGCGGTGCATCGTGCGCTTCCAAAGCCGGCTGGAATCGAGCACGTTGCTTTTTTCCACCGAACAAAGCCGGCCGTTCCGCTTTCTTGCGGTCTCAAAGCCGATTCTGCCGATGCGCTCGATTTCCGCTTCGGTATAGGAAAGAAGATCGGTCGCGGTAAGCTCTCCGTTTATCGGTTCCGTTTTGTGCGCGCCGAAGTAAATGCCGCCGATGAGCTCGCGCACAATGATGAAGTCGATTCCCTTGTCCACAATGGATTTTTTCAGCGGGGAAGCGCCGGCCAGCTGCTTCCATATTTTCGCGGGACGGTTGTTGCTGTATACCCCCATGCCGGCGCGCAGGCGCAGAAGGCCCTTTTCGGGGCGCATATCCCCGGGGACGTCGTTCCATTTGCTTCCCCCCACCGCGCCCAGCAGCACGCTGTCGGAGCGTACGCACTTTTCGAGCATTTCGGCGGGGAGCGGATCGCCCCATTTGTCGATGGCGCAGCCTCCCATATCCACATCGGTATAATGAAAGGTATGGCCGTACAGCTCGGCGATTCGGTTTAGGACGAGCAAGGCTTCATTTACAATTTCGGGACCGATCCCGTCCCCGCGGATAACGGCGATATTTTTAATCATGGCTGCTTTCCTCCTTTAAGGAGGCGAGCAGTCCGCCGCACCGAATGATGTTTTGGATAAAAGGAGGAAAAGGCTGGGCGCGATAGGATTTCCCGGCGGTGATATCGACGATCTCTCCGGTACCGAAATCCACCTTTATCTTGTCGCCGGCGGAAATCTCTTCCGCCGCTTCCTCACATTCGAGAATCGGAAGTCCGATGTTGATCGCATTGCGGTAGAAGATCCTCGCGAAGCTTTTGGCGATGACGCAGCCGACCCCGCAGGCTTTGATGACAAGCGGCGCGTGCTCGCGGGAGGAGCCGCAGCCGAAGTTCCAGCCCGCCACGATGACGTCGCCTTTTTGGACCTTTTTGACAAAGTCCGCGTCGATATCCTCCATGCAGTGCTGCGAAAGCTCCGCCGCGCTCGGTGTGTTCAGATAGCGCGCGGGGATGATGACGTCGGTATCCACATTGTCCGGATATTTGAAAACGTTTCCCTGAGTGTTCATATTATTCGTCCCCCTTGTACTCGGTAATAAAGCCCGTCAGCGCGCTGGCTGCCGCCGTTTGAGGCGAAGCGAGATAAACTTCGCTTTTCACGTGTCCCATTCTGCCCACGAAATTGCGGTTGGTGGTGGCAAGGCAGCGCTCTCCCGCTGCGAGAATGCCCATGTAGCCGCCGAGACATGGTCCGCAGGTAGGCGTAGATACCACCGCGCCCGCATCGATGAACGCGGTGACAAATCCGCGCTCCACACATTCGCGCATGATCTGCATGGTGGCGGGAATGATGATGCAGCGCACACCGTTCGCGACGTGTTTGCCTTTCAGAATGTGATACGCCGCCTCCATGTCCTCCATCCTGCCGTTGGTGCAGCTGCCGATGACCACCTGATCGATCGCAATGTCGGAAAGCTCGGAGGCTTTTTTCGTGTTTTCCGGCAGATGAGGGCAGCTCACGGTCGGCGTGATGGCGGAGAGGTCGATTTCGATCGTTTTTTCATACTCCGCGTCCTCGTCCGCGGTATAGACGACGGGCGGACGCTCCGACCGTCCATCAAGATAGGAAAGCGTAGTGTCGTCCACCGGGAATATGCCGTTTTTCGCGCCGGCCTCGATGGCCATGTTGCAGATGCAAAGGCGGTCGTCCATAGAAAGACTGGCGACGCCGTCGCCGGTAAATTCCATGCTCTTGTAAAGCGCACCGTCCACGCCGATCATGCCGATGATGGTCAGAATCAGGTCCTTGCCGCTGCAATTTTGAGGCAGTTTGCCTGTCAAGTGGAAGCGAATGGCGGAGGGGACCCTGAACCACGCCATACCGGTGGCCATACCGGCCGCCATGTCGGTGCTTCCCACGCCGGTCGAGAAAGCGCCCAGAGCGCCATAGGTGCAGGTGTGGCTGTCGGCGCCGATGATGCAGTCGCCCGCCGTGACGACCCCTTGCTCGGGAAGCAGGGCGTGCTCGATGCCCATTTTTCCCACGTCGTAGAAATGGCTCACACAGTGCGAGCAGGCAAATTCCCGGCATGTCTTGGATTGCTCCGCCGCCTTGATGTCCTTGTTGGGGACAAAGTGATCAAGGACGATGGCGATCCTGTCCTTGTCAAAGACCTTGTCGAATCCCGCTTTTTTGAATTCGTTTACCGCCACGGGCGTCGTGATATCGTTGCCGAGCACGATGTCGAGCTTTGCGCGGGTCAGCTGACCGGGGACTACACGTTCAAGCCCCGCGTGAGCGGCAAGGATTTTTTGTGTCATTGTCATTCCCATAAATAAGCCTCCTTGATTCATGATTTCATGTTGTGATAGGCGCTGAGCAGAGCGTCTGCGCCGGCGTGAATGATATCGGTATCGGTGCCGGCGCCCCAAGCCATGCTGCCGTCCGGCGCTTTCAGCCCGATATAGGCAGCCGCGATGCTGCCGGAGCCCTGCTCCTGCATGCTGTGCTCGGTATAAACCTCCAGCACATAATCCGCCTTTGTATAAGCCTTCAAGGCGTTGCTGACGGCGTCGAGCGAGCCGTTGCCGCACGCTCGGAGTGTCGTCTCCTCACCGTTTCGGCAGAAGGTGATCTCGGTTTCCACCTCTCCCCCGCGGCGGTAAAAATGCATGTCGGAAATGGAAAGGGCGGAGGACCGCAGAAAGTAATTGCTTTTGAAGATTTCAAGGATTTCGCCTGCTTTTAGCTCCTTATGCTCTCTGTCGGATATGCTCTTGCAGAGATAGCTGAAATGCTCGCGCATGCCCGCAGGCAGGGAATATCCGTATGTCTGCTCCAGCAGATATCCGATGCCGCCCTTGCCGCTCTGGGAGTTGACTCGAATGACGTCTGCGTCATAGGTGCGGCTGATGTCCTTCGGATCGATCGGTATGTATGGCACCGTCCAGCGGTGGAGCCCTTTTTCCTCGCGGTATTTCATTCCCTTGGCGATCGCGTCCTGGTGACTGCCCGAAAAGGCGGCGAACACCAATGCCCCCGCGTAGGGCGCGCGCTCATAGACGTGCATTCTTGTGCATTTTTCATATTTTTCCACAAGCATCGGAATGTTGGAAAGATCTAACTTAGGGTCCACGCCGTGGGAATACATGTTCATCGCCAGCGTGATGATGTCCACGTTTCCGGTTCTTTCGCCGTTGCCGAAAAGCGTTCCTTCCACGCGGTCGGCGCCTGCGAGCAGGGCGAGCTCGGTGTCGGCGACACCGGTGCCGCGGTCGTTGTGCGGATGCAGGGAAAGGGTTACGTGCTCGCGGTATTTGAGGTTTTCGCTCATGTATTCCACTTGGCCCGCATACACGTGCGGCAGGCTCATTTCCACCGTTACCGGCAGATTGATGATGACATTGTTGGTTTCGGACGGCTCCAATACGTCCAGCACCGCATTGCAGACCTCCAAGGCATACTCCGGCTCCGTGCCGGTGAAGCTTTCGGGAGAATATTCAAAGCGGAAATTTCCCTCATATTCTCCTGCCAGTTTTTTTACAAGCTTCGCGCCGTCGACCGCGATTTTTTTGATTTCCTCCTTGGATTTTCGGAATACCTGCTCCCGCTGGGCGACACTTACCGAATTATAAAAGTGAATGATCGCGCTGGGCGCGCCCTTGCAGGCGTCAAAGGTTTTGCGGATGATATGCTCCCGGCACTGAGTGAGCACCTGGACCGTCACATCCTGCGGGATCATGCTGTTGTCGATCAGCGTGCGCAGAAACTCATATTCGGTTTCGCTGGCGGCGGGGAAGCCCACTTCGATTTCCTTGAAACCGACGTCGAGAAGAACTTTGTAATATTCCAGCTTTTCCTCGAGGCTCATGGGAATGACGAGGCTTTGGTTGCCGTCCCGCATATCCACGCTGCACCATAAGGGCGCTTTTTCAATATGATCCTTGGTCACCCATTTGCTGTACTTGGCCGGCGCGGGGTAGTAGCCCGTGCCGTATTTGCTTGCGTCCATCATCTCTGTTTGACTCCTTTTTCTCTACTGCCTTTTCAGAGGCATTTTTGTATAAGAATTTTTTACCGCCGAAAGAAACCTCTGTGCTTTTCCGAATAAAAATAGAAAACACCCGTCTCAAAGCGGTCATTAGCTTTGAGACGGGTGTAGAAAACCATTTACACTCGCGGTACCACTCAAATTGCAGATGTAAAAATCTGCCTCCTCTTCGGAGCGCAATACTCCTATGCACTGACGTAGCGTTCACGGGAAGCGTCTACTTGCCGTCTGCTTTCAACCCTCCGGCTCGGAAGTGAGAGGCCGTTCAGAATGATTGATGCCGATTCACACCTGCCATCGGCTCTCTGGAAAAAATCAAGCTGGACCGTCTTCGTCATTGCCTTTATGCTATTAAACCATTTTTCCGGGCGTTTGTCAAGACTTTTTTTCAATTTGTGAAAAAATATCGGCGTATCCTGTCAATTTTTTTATATAAGCTTAAAAGGGCGAACGGATTCCATAACGCATTGGCAAAATTGAACGCCGATATGGGAAAATCAGGATTCGCTTATATTTCCGTGCAAACAAGGTTGACTTTTAAGAAGCGGAAGAGTATAATAAAACATTATATAAGATTTATAGATCATGAAATTCAAAACCGATTTGCAGAATAAACGGAGAATTTCATCAGGAGTTGCTATCATGACGGAAAAATCATATGACGTAATCATCATCGGCGGCGGTGTTGTCGGTGCGGCGGCAGCGAGAGAATTGTCCCGCTATGAGCTGTCCGTGTGTCTTTTGGAGAAGGAGGAGGATGTATGCTCCGGAACCTCCAAGGCGAACAGCGCCATCGTTCACGCGGGCTTCGACGCTCTTCCGGGGACCTTAAAGGCCAAGTTCAACGTGCAGGGAAATGCGATGATGGACGAGCTCGCACAGGAGCTTTCCTTTGAATTTAGGCGAAACGGCTCGCTCGTCCTCTGCTTTTCGGACGAGGATATGCCGAAGCTCGGAGAGCTTTACCGACGCGGTATTCAGAACGGCGTTCCGGATATTCAGATTCTCACGGGGAACGACGTGCGGAAAATGGAGCCGAACCTCACGGACGAGGTCGTGGCGGCGCTTTACGCGCCCACGGGCGGCATTGTCTGTCCGTTCGGGCTGACCATCGCGCTTGCGGAAAACGCCTGTGACAACGGTGCGGAGTTTCGATTCGACACAGAGGTGCTCGGCATCCGCAGGAATGCGGAAAACGGATATGAAATCGATACGACGGATGGCACCTATACCGCAAAATATGTCGTCAATGCGGCGGGCGTCCATTCGGATGAGATTCATAATATGGTAAGCGGGAAAAAGCTTCATATCACGCCTCGCAAGGGCGATTACTGCCTGCTCGACAAAGAGGCGGGAGGGCACGTTTCTTCCACGATTTTTCAGCTTCCGGGCAAATACGGAAAAGGCGTTTTGGTTTCGCCTACCGTACATGGAAATCTCTTGATCGGACCGACCGCGACGGACGTCGAGGACAAAGAAGATACGGCGACGACGGCGGCGGAGCTTGCAGACGTTGTGGCAAAATCCGCCGTCAGCGTAAAGAACATCCCGTATCGACTTACGATTACCTCTTTTTCCGGCGTGCGCGCGCATGAGGACGGCGATGATTTTATTGTTGGAGAGGCTTCGGACGCACCGGGCTTTTTCGACGCCGCGGGCATCGAATCGCCGGGGCTTTCCTCGGCGCCGGCCATCGGTCTGTATCTTGCCGAACAGATCGCGGCGAAGTCCGGCGCGGAAAAGAAGAAAAGCTTCAATCCCAAGAGAAAGGGCTTTGTGAAGCTCGCGGAAAAGAGCTTTGAGGAGCGCGCGGCGCTGATCCGCGAAAATCCGCTTTACGGCGTGATCGTATGCCGCTGCATGCAGATCAGCGAAGGGGAGATCGTGGATGCGATCCGCCGCACGCCGGGCGCGCGTTCGCTCGACGGGATCAAGCGCCGTGTGCGTCAGGGTATGGGACGCTGTCAGGCGGGCTTCTGTACCCCCAAAACGATGGAGATCCTTTCGAGAGAGACGGGGATTCCGATGGAAAAGATCTGCAAGAACAGGGACGGCTCCGAAATGCTGTCGGAAAAGATGTGAGGTGGCGGAGAATGCAGCAGTATGATATTGTCGTGATAGGCGGCGGGCCTGCGGGACTTGCCGCGGCGATCGCCGCGAAAAAGGCGGGCGCCAAGAATCTCGTTGTTTTGGAAAGAGACGCGATGCTGGGCGGGATTCTCAACCAATGTATCCACAATGGCTTTGGGCTCCATACCTTCAAGGAGGAGCTGACCGGCCCCGAATATGCCGCGCGTTATATCGAGGAGGCGGCGAAGCTCGAAATCCCGTATAAGCTGGGCGCGATGGCGCTTTCCGTCAGTCCGGAGAAAGAGATCACTTATATCAGCGGGGAAGAGGGGATCCAGAAGATCTCCGCAAAGGCGGTTATTTTGGCGATGGGCTGTCGGGAACGTCCGCGCGGCGCCTTGAATATACCGGGCTTCCGGCCGGCGGGCATTTATTCCGCGGGGACCGCGCAGAGACTGATGAACATCGAAGGCTACCATGTCGGCCGCAAGGTCGTCATTCTCGGTTCCGGGGATATCGGTCTTATCATGGCGAGAAGAATGACGCTCGAGGGCGCAAAGGTCGAAGTCGTAGCGGAGCTGATGCCGTATTCGGGCGGACTCAAACGGAATATCGTCCAATGTCTCGACGATTACGGGATTCCGCTCAAGCTGAGCCATACCGTTGTTGGGATAGAAGGCAAGGAAAGGCTTACCGGTGTGACGATCGCGGCGGTCGATGAGAATCGGCATCCGATCCCCGGTACGGAGGAGCATTACGACTGCGATACGCTTCTGCTTTCCGTCGGACTGATCCCCGAAAACGAGCTGACGCGGGAGATCGGCGCCGCCATGAGCCGCGTGACCTCCGGTCCCGAGGTGGACGACCGGCTTCAAACCGGCGTTTCCGGCATATTTGCCTGCGGAAACGTGCTTCATGTGCATGATTTGGTCGATCATGTATCCGAGGAGGCGACGCTTGCGGGAGAGAACGCGGCGGCCTACGTGCTGTCGGAGAAGGATACGGAAGCTTCACATAAAGCGACAGTCATGGCGGAGAACGGCGTTCGGTATACCGTTCCTCAAAGCATCGATATCGCGAATATGAGAGAGACGGTGACGGTGCGGTTCCGCGTCGCGGATATTTACCGCGACCGTTCGATTGCCGTTTACTACGACGGAAAAAAAGTGATGAGCAGAAGGAAAAAAGTGATGGCGCCGGGAGAAATGGAGCAGGTCGTTTTGAAAAAATCAAGCTTTGCAGCGTTTCCCGAGTTGAAAGAAATCAAGATCCGCACGGAGGTGGAATGAGATGGAGACGAGAAATCTGATCTGCATCGGATGCCCGATGGGGTGTCCGCTTACCGTGACGATCGACGGGGAGAGCATCGCCGTTTCCGGCAATACCTGCCCGCATGGCGCGGAATATGCGAAAAAGGAAGTGACAAATCCCACGAGGGTTGTGACCTCGTCCGTCGGTATATCGGGGGCGGGAATCGCCCGCGTGTCCGTTAAAACGGCAAGCGATGTACCGAAAGATAAAATCTTCGACTGCATGCGGGAGATCCGCGGAACCACCGTAAAGGCGCCGATCCGTATCGGGGATATCATCATCCGCAACTGCGCCGGCACCGGCGTGGATGTCATTGCCACGAAAAATGTTCCCGCGGTATCGGAATCCCCGAAAGCAGACTTATAAAAATCTGCGTTCCTTTGCGGTCGGAGAATGAAAAAGAAAGGATCGTATTGATATGAATATCTGGAATTGGTTTGTCGATACGACGGCCGGATGGAGCACGCTCGGCGTTGTCTTTCGCTTGCTGTCCGCATTGATTGTCGGGCTTACCGTCGGCATCGACCGCGAAATGAAACGGCGCGGCGCCGGTATCAAAACCCATGTGCTGGTCTGCCTTGGCGCCGCGCTCGTCATGATCACCAGTCAATATCTGCTGGAAAATTTCGACGGCAGCACGGATATCTCCCGTATGGGCGCTCAGGTCATCAGCGGCGTCGGCTTTCTTGGCGTCGGCACGATTATCGTGACGGGACGCAATCAGGTGCGGGGTCTCACGACGGCGGCGAGCCTATGGGTATGCGCCTGCGTCGGACTGGCGGCGGGAGCCGGGTACATAGAGGGCGTTCTTATCACGCTTGCGCTGCTGATTTTTACGCTGCGCATCCTCGGCAAGCTGGACGTTGTGGTTCATCGTCATGCCAAGGTTTTTGATTTATATTTGGAATTTATCGACAATAAGGGACTTACGCAGTTTGTCGAGAAAATGCGGGAAGAACGTCACAAGATATCCATGCTGCAAATCGGAAAGGGCGACGTCAACGAGGGCCCGAACGCAGTGGTGAGCTTGGAGATTCAGGATCATGCCAAGCGGGCAACCTTGCTTGACGACATTCGCTGCTTGGAATATGTGCGTTTTGTGGAGGAGCTTTGATCCGCACAAGAGAAGAAAGGGAGCAATCACACCATGAGAATCGTAATCAAAATCGGAACCTCAACGCTTGCCTATGAAACGGGGCTTCTGAATATCCGCCGTGTGGAGGAGCTGTGCCGGGTCATGAGCGATCTCAAAAATGCGGGAAATGAGATCATTTTGATCTCCTCCGGCGCCATCGGCATGGGAGTCGGAAAGCTCGGACTGAAAAGCCGGCCGGCCGATATTCCCACGAAGCAAGCGGCGGCGGCCGTCGGACAGTGCGAATTGATGTATACCTATGACAAGCTTTTTGGAGAATACAATCATACGGTGGCACAGATCCTTTTGACGGGCGAGGATATCGAAAATAAAAGCCGCTGTGAGAATTTCCGCAATACGATTTTCCGCCTGCTCGCGCTGGGCACACTTCCGATCATCAACGAGAACGATACCGTTGCGACGGATGAGATCGTCATCGGGGACAACGATACGCTGGCGGCGATCGTCGCGGCCAATGCGGATGCGGATCTTCTTGTCTTGCTTTCGGATATCGACGGGCTATATACGAGCGATCCGCATAAGCATCCGGATGCGGAGCTTCTTCCCGTAGTGGATCAGCTGACGCCTGAGATCCTGTCTCTCGCGGAGGGAAAGGGGACGGCGCTCGGCACCGGCGGCATGAAAACCAAGCTTCATGCGGCGAAAATCGCGATGGACGCCGGAATTGATATGATCATCGCAAACGGCGCGGAGCCTATGGTCTTATATAATATTGTGGACGGAAAAAGCTTCGGGACGCGCTTCGTCGGAAGGCGGACGATATGAAAACGTCGGAAATTTTGCTGGAAGCCAAAAAGGTCAAGGGCGCGCTTGGCGCTCTTTCCGCCGACGACAAAAACTGTGCGCTCATGGCTATGGCGGATGCGCTTATCGGGAACGACGATGAGATTTTAGCGGCAAACCATGAGGATGTCGAAAATGCGAGGGAGCATATTTCCTCGGTCATGCTGGACCGTCTGATTCTGAATCGGGAGCGCATTGCGGCGATGGCGGAGGGTATCCGAAGCGTCGCGGCGTTGGAGGATCCTATCGGCCGCATTCTCTCCCAAACGACAAGACCAAACGGACTTATCATTGAAAAGATTTCGGTTCCGCTCGGCGTTGTGGCGATCATTTATGAAAGCCGACCGAATGTGACCTCGGATGCGGCGGCGCTGTGCCTCAAAAGCGGAAATGTCTGTGTTCTGCGCAGCGGCAAGGAGGCGTTTGCCTCCGCTCATGCGATCGTGGCCGCCATGCGGCGCGGACTCTCGGTTTGTGGACTTCCGCGCGAACTTATCAATATCATCGACGATACCTCGAGGGACGGTGCGCGGGAGCTGATGCACGCGCGAGGCTTTGTCGATCTGCTGATTCCGCGCGGCGGCGCGGGACTTATCCGCGCCTGTGTGGAAAACGCGACCGTTCCCTGCATTGAAACCGGTACCGGCATTTGTCATATTTACGTCGATAAAAGCGCGGATTTCGATATGGCGCTTTCCATTATAGAAAACGCCAAAACAAGCCGCCCTTCCGTCTGCAACGCTGCGGAGGTGTGCCTCGTGCATCGGGAGATCGCGGCGGATTTTCTTCCGAGGCTGCGGGAAGTATTGGTCGAAAAGCGGCAGAGAGAGGGAAAAACGCCGGTCGAATTGCGGCTCGATTCTTCCGCGTTGGAGATGATTGCGGGAACGCCGGCGGGCGATGCGGATTTTGACACCGAGTTTTTGGATTATATCATGGCGGTTGCGGTCGTCGACGATGTATATGCCGCGGCGGAGCATATCGCGCGTCACTCCACCGGACACAGCGAGGCTATCATTGCCGAGGACAAGGCGGTTCAAAAGATTTTTACCTCTTTTGTCGACAGTGCCGCGGTATATATCAATGCGTCCACCCGTTTCACGGATGGGGGAGAATTCGGGCTTGGCTGCGAAATGGGGATTTCCACGCAGAAGCTTCATGCGCGCGGTCCGATGGGACTTGCGGAGCTCACATCATATCAATATCGAATTACCGGAAACGGGCAAATCCGATGAATATAAAAGGAGAAGCCTATATGGGATATCAATTTGGATTTATCGGCACCGGCAACATGGGCGGCGCTCTCGCTGCCGCCGTATGCAAACAGACAGGTTCCAAAGAGGTTCTGCTGTCCGATAAAACGGCCTCCAAAGCGGAAGCGCTTGCGGAAGCACTCGGATGCACGGCGTCGGATAGTCTCTCCGTGGCCGTGTCGTGCCGGTATATCTTTCTCGGCGTCAAGCCGCAGATGATGGAAGCGCTGTTTTCCGAAATCAGGCCGGTTCTTCGGAAGAGAACGGATCGTTTTGTTCTTGTGACCATGGCGGCGGGGCTTTCGATGGATACCATATCCGCTTTTTGCGGCGGGAATGTCCCGGTGATTCGGATAATGCCGAATACGCCGGTGGCTGTTGGGGAAGGCATGATTTTGTATACGGCAAATTCCCTTGTGACGGAAGCCGAGCTTGCCGATTTCGCGGAAGCGCTTTCCTTTGCTGGAAAAGCTGACCGTATCGAGGAGAACAAAATCGATGCGGCAAGTGTGATTTCCGGCTGCGGACCTGCTTTCATGTTTATGTTTATCGAAGCGATGGAGAAGGCCGGCATCGCACTCGGCCTCGACGCGGAGCAGTCCCGCCTGTACGCGGAGCAGACGATGCTCGGCGCGGCAGCCCTCGCGCTTTCGACGGGAGAGACTCCGGAAGAGCTCAGAATCAAGGTGTGCAGTCCCGGCGGCACGACCATCGAGGGTGTGAAGAGCTTTGAGAAAAACGAGCTTGACGGAATCGTCGCCGAGGCCACTGCGGCATCGTACCGGAGAACGCTGGAGCTTGCGGGAAAGTAAAAGACATAAAAACGGCATCAGCCGACAAATCGGAATAGAGCGGCGGCCATATGGATGTAAGAGAAGATGGGTGTGAAGCAAATTGCTTTATCACCCATCTTTTTTCTATTATGTAATGAAATGCCTCTTTTCCTTTCTAATAGATACGATTTATTACAAAGAAAAAATAAAATACCTCTTGACATATTTACGAAATCGGATATAATGATATATATACGAAATCGGATATTTAGGAGGATGCCATGCACAATTTACAAGCAAGAGAATTCACACATATTTCCGGAGAAATCGATTCTCTCTATCACGAAGCAGCAGTAAAAATCGGCGTTTCGGACAGTATTCT
>URZF01000014.1 GCA_900552255.1 uncultured Eubacteriales bacterium
CCATAAAGCCGGCGAGGATTTTTTCTGTTCAAAAATATCAATACGCTCGTGTAGTCCGCAAATTTTAATGCTTTCCGAGCGTCTGATTCTTGACAAAACGGACAAGAATCTGTAAAATAGAAGCATTATTCTGTAAACAAGGTGAAAACATGCTTGATGTATTACTTGACGCGCTGATCGATACCGCAAAGCTGATTCCGTTCCTCTTCGTGACCTATCTGATTCTCGAATGGATCGAGCATAAGGCGGCAAAGAAAACGCAAGCCGCGGCGGCAAAGGCCGGTATGTTTGGCCCGGCGGTCGGAGGCCTGCTCGGCGCCGTTCCCCAGTGCGGCTTTTCCGCTTCCGCCGCCAATCTGTATTCGGGCGGCATCATCTCGGTCGGCACGCTGATCGCGATTTTCCTTTCAACGTCGGATGAAATGCTCCCCGTCATGCTCTCGGAGAAGGCATCCGTTTCCCGGATTCTAATTCTCGTCGGAATCAAAGTCGTATGCGGCATTCTCATCGGATTCATCGCCGATCTCATCCTTAGACTGTGCAAAAAAACGCCGCAGAAAAGCGATATCTCCCACATCTGTGAGGAAGAACACTGTCACTGTGAAAAGGGGATCCTGCGCTCTTCCCTCGTCCATACGGCGCAGATCACGCTTTTCATCTTTCTCTTTTCCCTTGCCGTCGGCGTCATCATCTACTTTGTCGGCGAAGAACAGATTGCATCTCTTGCGGCGAATGCCAAAATCTTAGGCCCCGTCGTGTGCGGACTTATCGGCCTCATTCCCAACTGCGCGGCGTCCGTCGTTCTGACAGAGCTGTTTTTGGACGGCATCATCAGCACAGGCTCCATGATGGCGGGACTTCTCGCCGGCTCCGGCGTGGGACTGCTCATCCTGTTCAGAATCAACAAAAATATAAAGGAAAATTTGCTGATCACCGCAGTCGTTTACGGCTCCGGACTGTTTGTCGGAATCCTTTTCGATCTGATCGGCGTCACCGTATGAATTCGGGAGAAAACGGATATGTCCATTGAAAAAGTAAGAGCTTATTTCGACACGCTCGGCATTGCCGATAAAATCATGGAATTTGACGTTTCCAGCGCCACGGTGGAGCTGGCCGCCGCGGCTCTTGGAACCGCGCCCGCCAGAATCGCGAAAACGCTGTCTTTCTAGGCGGACGGAGCCTATCTTCTCATCGTATGTGCAGGCGATACCAAAATCGACAACGCGAAATATAAAGCACGGTTTCATGTCAAAGCGAAAATGCTGGCGCCCGACGCGGCGGCTTCCCGTATCGGACACGCGGTCGGCGGCGTATGTCCGTTCGCGGTGAACGACGGCGTCTCCATATATTTGGACGAATCCTTAAAACGCTTCGATACGGTATTCCCTGCGTGCGGCAGCAGCAACAGCGCGGTCGAGCTCACCCCGGACGAGATTTTCCGTCTTTCCCATGCGGACGGGTGGATCGACGTCTGCAAACCGAAAGAAAACACATAAGAAGCCGCTGGCTGCGCCAGCGGCTTTTTGTCGCTTCTGCCTTCGGCAATCTATCCCCCCATCCGGGATATCTCCGAATAACCAAACCCGTGCAAACAAGCCATCCTTGCCTGCACGGATTTGATTTTATGATGACAGCTTTCGTTTCAAAATGACCTCGTGGCACAGTCCGTCAAAGACGAAGCGGTGTGAAACGACGTCCGCAAGCGGCACGCCGTCGAGGATGAGCTCGTCCTTGTCCGACACGGAGACCTCGATGTGATAGCGGCAGTCCCCGCGGGAAACCGACAGCTCGAAGCCGCGGAAGCGCTCCGAAAGATGAGGAGAAAGCGAAAATCCGCCGCCTTCCTCCATATAACCGCAGAGGACCTCCAAGGCCGCCTTGCGATACCATGCGGCAGAACCGGTATACCAGCTCCAGCCGCCGCGTCCCGCATGGAACGGATTCGTATAGACGTCGCCAGCCAGCACATACGGCTCGATTTTGTATTTTTCCGCAAGCGCCGCATCCTCATACCGCACCGCGGGATTGATGGCAAACAGCGTTTCCGCGCCCCTGTCGTTTTCATCACCGGCCAAAAATCCGATAGAAGCCCAAACCGCGGCGTGCGTATATTGGCCGCCGTTTTCCCGGATACCAGGAACATAGCCTTTGATATAACCGGGCGATTGCTCATCCGCGTCAAAAGGCGGATAAAGCAGACGAATAAGCTTGTTTTCCTTATCAAACAGAAGGCTGTAAACGGAATCCATCGCGGCCGCAGAGCGCGTTTTATCAAGACCAAGCTCCTTTGCCGTGATCATCGAGAACGCCTGCGGAAGCACGTCGATCTTGCAGTCCTCTCTTTCACGGGAACCGAGCTTGCCGCCGTCGTCATAAAAGCCGCGCAGATACCATGCGCCGTCATAGGCCTGCGTCTCGACAGCGGAGAGCAGTTCCTCTATTTTGCTCTCGTATCGCAGACAAAGCTCCTCCATGCCGCGCGTCCGCAAAAGCGGAAGCATCCGCCGGAGCACAAGCACCGTGAAAAATGCGAGCCACACGCTCTCTCCCCTGCCGCCGCGGCCGACAAGGTTCATGCCGTCGTTCCAGTCGCAGGTTCCGATCAGCGGAAGGCCATGCGCACCCGTGCGCATTCCGTTTTCCACCGCACGGATCATGTGGGAAAACAGGGGTTCCCGCACATGGCTTTTCCCCGCTCTTTCATAGCGCTCCTCCTCGTCCCGTCCGAGCGGCGGCGAGGAAAGATAGGCGATCCGCTTATCCAAAATCTCATCGTCGCCCGTCATTCTCACATACTCCGCCGCAACGAACGGCAGCCACAGGAAATCGTCCGAGCAGCGCGTCATGATGCCCATTCCCGTTCCGGGATGCCACCAGTGCTGCACGCTGCCGTCCTCATACTGATGCGCCGCCGCGCGCAGAATCAGCACGGCGGCCGTGCGCGGCATGACGGAGATCAGCGCGAGCGCATCCTGAAGCTGGTCGCGGAAGCCGTAGGCGCCGCTGACCTGATAGAAGCCGCTGCGCGCATATATTCTCGAATACAAGGTCTGATACAAAGACCATTTGTTGACGATCTCGTCAAAAAGCGGGTTCTCAGTTTTGACCGAAAGGCGTCGGAACAGCCTGCCGTCCACGCTATGAAGCCGGCTGTCCCCGGAAAAGCACAAATTCCGGATAAAATCAAAATGCTGCTTTGTAAAATACGCGGCAAGATAAAAATCGGTTTCAAACACCCCCTCCGACGTGACGCCGACGGAGACGGCAGCGCAGTCCGAACGTCCGTCAAACAGCTTTCCGCCGCACAGAAACGCGGTATAACTTGTATAAAGCGCATCCGCGTCCGGCGCCATCACGGCGAGCCTGCCGCGTCCCATGCCGCCGTCCGTCATGCGGGAAATATGGATCGTCCCGTTTTCCCCTTTGAAGCGGTAAAGATTCGCCGCGTCCCGTTTTTCGCCGATACACGGCTTCACGATATAGCAAACGGCCGCATGAAGCGTTTCCGTCCCGCCCGATTCCAGTCTGACGGAAAGCTTCTTGATAAAATGCCTGCCCACGACGCCGACGGTCACGCGAAACCAAACGCCGCCGGCCTGTCCGGTATATTCGGCATAGCCGAAAGCATAATTCGCATATTTTGCCGAGGCGATAAGATCATAATCATCATATTTTTCAGGATCAAAACGATCGTATACGCGAAGGATCAGCCGCTCTCCGCAGTCCTCGCTCATATTGTCCGCGCTGTGCGGCGTGAGCTTTTTCATGCCCGAGCTTTCCGCATAGGAAAAGCCGAGGGAGTTTTCCGTTATCACCGTGCCGAAATTTTCCGACGCGATGATGTGAGCCCACGGAACAGAGCCATGCGGCTTTTCCGTCACAAAGCCGTTCTCATGGAAAAATCCGCCCTTTACATGCCGGATGGGCGCGATCTCAGGCGGCGCCACATCGAGGATTTCGGTGGAAAAGCCCTTTTTCAGCATTCTCGTCGTCTCCTCGGAAACCGGCACAAAAAACTGATTCGCACTCGCCGTCACCTCGATGGGAACGGACAGATCGAATACCGCGCAGGACAGCTTTTCAAGGGAGGCAAGCTCCGCCGCCGTCATCGAGGCGGCTCCCAGCATGAAGATGCCGCCCGTCCATGATACGAAATTCTCGCACCCCGCACGGCGCACCATGCCCTCGATGACCTTTCTGCACGGCGCGTTATAGTGATCGTTTTCCGAATACAGAATCACAAAATCATACCGCACGCCGCGGATGCACATATATTTGAAAAGCCGAATGAGATCGAACAAACGCCTTTTCTGTTCCTCGTTTTCCGAGGTGAATCTGGCGAGAACGATCTTATTCTCTCCTGAGATCGAATGCTTCCACAGACAGCTCTTGTCGATGAAAAGCTCCGGTGCTTCCTGTGCCGCCGCTGCGCCAAGCGTCATGCCGCGCAGCACGAAGCGTTCCAGCGCCGCCGCGCTTTTGTTCAGTCCGGCGGAGCAGTATTGCAGATTCAGAATGTCGCCCATCGCATATCTGCGGGAAAGCGAGCCTTCCCCTGCGCGGCATTTCGCCAGCACATAGAGAAGATCGTCCGCGTCCGTCGAATATCCGATATAGAAAGAAGCTCTGCCCTTTTTCGCGGAGACCTCTCCGCTCCGCAACGCGCAGGCGGGCACGATGACAGCCCCTGCGGAATCGGAAAGCGAAGCGTCGGCAAGCGCCGCATAATCCCGCTCCCCCGCCATGAGCGGCAGAAGCTTATCCCGCATCGTATCGAAAAAGCCTCTCTCCGCCTCCGGATATGCTGTGACGCCGAGAAGCTTTTCCGGCTTGTTATCGTTTCTCGGTCGTCTCTTGAAAAGGAGCACCGACTCATCCGGATAATACCCGCTTTCGATGAAAAGCCCGGAAAAGCTTTTATGCGCTTCATAGGCATTCCGCTTGTCCAGCACCGGCTGAAAATACAGAAACGCATGCGCATGACGGTAGCTTCCGGCGATCCGGCACGCGATTTCATAGATTTCCCTATCCGGGTACACGGAAAAACGCACGCAGAACTCATAGCTGCGCTTGCCGTCGGTGTGGCGGGAACTGTACTCGACAGAATCCGACTTCATGATGAACTCGAATTTTCCCGTAAAGCCCTCCGGCTCTTCCGACAGCGGAAACGCGGAAAACACCCGTCCGTCGATATTTGCGTATACCCGCAGACCGCCGCCCAGCGAATACCGGTCGAACTCGGAAAGGCACAACACGTCCGAGCCGTCGGAAAGTTCCACATGACCGGACGACGAAGCGATGATCTTCGTTTTGTTGTTGGAGATCAGATGGATTTCCGGATAAACCAGATTGTATTCGTACTTCGGCTGATTTTTCTCCTCCGTGCCGGAAAAGCGCGGCGGCATCTCCGGCACCCGAGCCCGTTTCTTCAAGGAAATGCTGCGCGCGGAAACCGGGATCTTCTCCGAGAGCAGCTCCCGGGAGGCGCGCATCACGGGAGAACGCATAAAACGCCTGCGGAAAATGCCCTCGTCCGCAGCGTTCGCACAGGCGACGATGCTCATGCCGACGTGATGCGCCATATAGCTTTTGACCACGGCATATCCGCCGCCTACACGCGCCGTATCAAAATCGACCGCTTCATAAAAGCCGTATTTTCCGTACAGACCAAGCGCACGCAGCCGGCGCAGGTTCGCCGCCACACGGGCGGGGTCGCGTTCCAGCATGAGAAAGCTCGAATATGGAGAAATCACGGCGCCGTTCCCGATCGTCGGATCGAGTGCCAGCCTATCGACGCCGAACGCCCGATATTGATAATTCATCTCGTAATCAAAGCCGAAATATCCGCTCTCGGAAATGCCGAACACGTTATAGCGGCGCCCCATCGCCTCTTTGGAGATCCCTGCCCGTCGCTGCCTCCGATAGGCGAAGGCGAGCGCCTCATCCGAAAGAGAGTTCCTCTCCGTCGGAAGCAGAAGCGCCGGCATAAAATACTCAAACGCCGTGCCGCTCCACGACGCGATCCCGATCTCGCCGCCCGCGGATATCACCCGCCGCGACATCGTAAAATAATGCTCTCTCGGAACGGCAAGCGTCGCCGTGGCAAAATAGCTCGTCGTCCGGGACTCGCTCATAAACGTGTCATAGCAGGAATCGCTGAATTTTGCGGTTTTCACATCGTATCCGATCTTGAAAAGCCTTCTGTGCGGATCATAAAGAGCGCGGAAGTCCGCCGCGGAAATGATCTTCTCATAGGCATAAACGGCGTTCAGCAGCGCCGGATACTCCCCGACGTATTCCTTGAGCCCCTCGCAAAACGCGACAAGAGACGTGATAAAATTTCCGCTGTCCACCGTCGAAATAAAGGGCTCGCCGATCACCTCCAGCGTCCCGATATCATACCAGTTGTAAAAATGACCGTTCCACGTCAGCATTTTGGAAAGCGAACGCAGCGTCCCGTCCGCATAGGCATACAGCTCCTCGCTCGTGATAAGATCGTTGTCGCGCGCCGCCAAAACGGACAAAAGATAAAGTCCGATATTCGTCGGAGACGTGCGCATCGCGACGCGCTCCGCCGGCGAGAGCTGATAGTTGTCGGGCGGCAGAAAATTCGTCTCTTCGCCGACCATATCCCTAAAATACAGCCACGACGCATGGAGATATTCGCTCAGCTCCTCCTTCACCTTGTCGGAGACATATACGCCCTTTCTGTTTTCTCTGGAAAGCGCCCACATCGCAAATGGAAACGCGAGCCACAGCAGTCCCAAAACATGGGTAAACGCCGCCGGAATGCAGAGGAAAGCAAGACCGGCCACAGCAGATATCCACATTTTTGCGAAATAATCATCGATTTCGCCGCGCTTTCTGCTGTCCCCCTCGGACGCCGTCGTCCAGTTCAAGAAATTTCTGTGACTGACAAGAAAGCGGTACACGGTGCGCACGGCGGCGTCCGCAAACAGATAGCCTTCGTAAACCAAAGCGCCCGCACGGAAAAAGGCATAGGCGACCGTATCGAGAAAATGCGGCAGCGTCACGGAATAAAAGCGTCTCGCCGCAGTTCCGAGATTGCGGTAATACAGTCCGGTGAAAAACTGCGTGACAATGGGAGAAATGATATATAAAAGGGAAAAAAGCGCCGTGATCGCCGCCGTTTTCAGTCCAAATACGAAAGAAAGCAAAATAGCCAGCAAAGCGGAAAGCGGAGTGAGGCCCCTCATGAAATTGTCGAATATTTTGAATTTGGAAAGCCTCGACATCGGATTTCTCATCCGCTTCCCTTCGGCGTTTTTGACAGTTTTCCGAAGATACGGCATCACCTGAAGATCGCCGCGAATCCATCTGTGCATACGGGTATAATAAGACAGCGCGTTCTTCGGCGTGCTGTCGGAAAGCACGATATCGGAGCCGAGCGCCGAACGCAGCAGATTGCCCTCCACGAGATCGTGACTGAGGATCCTTTCGTTCGGGAAGAAGCCGTCGCAGACCTTTAAGAAAGCGTCGATATCGATGATTCCCTTTCCGCAGAAAATCCCTTCGTCGAACACCTGCTGATAGACGTCGGAGGAGGTTCCGGCATAGATATCGATACCGCCGGCGCCGCCGGTCAGCCGCGCAAAGGCGGATACGGAGGCGGAATCCAAGGCGGTGATCATTCTCGGCTGAATGACCGCGTGTCCGGATACCACGATCCCTCGCCTCTCATCGATCACCGCTCGATTTTCCGGATGCAGCATCGCGCCGACAAGCTCGCCTACGGCGCCGATATAAAGATTCGTATCGGCGTCAAGCGTGATCAGATACCGAACGCCCGAGAGGAAATCCCTGTCGCCCTCGAACACATGGATGCTCGTTCTCTCCCCGCGCAGAAAACGGCAAAGCTCCAGCACGCCGCCGCGCTTTCGCTCCCAGCCGATATAAGCGTTTTCGCTGACGGATCTGCGGCGCTCGCGAATGAAGAGAGCGAAGAAATCCCCATACTTCGCATTGAGCGCGGCGATCCGGCTCTTCGCGTAGGCGATCACCGAAGCGTCCTTATCCGACGTTCTTTTTTCACTCTGACCGAGATCTCCGAGAACGGCGAAACGGACGTTCTCACTCTTGTTCGTCAGGTAAAAATCTTCGATTTTATCAAAAATCGCGGCATCCTTCTCCTCGCCGAAAAGCAGCGTCGCAACCGCGACCAGCGTCCGCGTTTTGTCAAATTCCTCCCCTCCTGAAAGCTTCGGAAGCGTCTTTTCTCCCGTCTCCGCAAAAAACGGCACCGTGTCGCGCGTTGTTCCGTGCTGCTCGGAAACTATGGCGCGATCCTCGCCGGCAAGAGCGTTGAGCAGGCTGCTTTTGCCCGCGTTTGTAGCGCCCACGATAGCGACGTATGCGCCGTTTTTTATCAAGCCGCCCAGTCTGACTGTTTTTAAAAGCGCGTCCGTTTTTCGTTTGACGCGGGAAATTTCTATTGTCTGCTCCGCAACCGTCTGCCCCTCGAGCTCCTCCTCGGGATAGTCGAGAGCGGCTTCTATTCCCGCTTCGGTGTCCGCAAGCGCGTCCAGAAGCTCCTTTACCGTCCTGCCCAGCTCGTTTTGCGCAAGCAGCGCTCCCGCTTTTGCCGCGCCAGAGGACTCCGCGTCTATCAGGTCGATTATTCCTTCTGCGTTTGAAAGGTTTTGCTTGCCGTTTATAAACGCGCGCTTGGAAAATTCGCCGTTGAGCGCAGGGCGCGCGCCCAGCGCGAAACAGCGTTCCAGCACCGCTTTTGCGGTTGCTTCGCCGCCGTGACAGTGAAATTCTACAGATTCTTCGCCGGTAAAGGAGCGGGGCGCGTCAAAAAAAACGCACATACCCTTGTCGTCGAAAAGCTCCGTCCTTATCGTGCCCGCTTTCAGATAGTTGGCGCGGTCGGGAAAAGGGGAAAACATTTTTTGCGCAAGCTGCTTCGAGCCATCGCCCGAAAGCCTGATGACGTTTATTGCGCCTCTGCCGTGAGGCGTAGACAATGCGGCTATTATCATGATTTTTTGTTTTCTTTTTCCATTTTGTCCTTGCGCAGCTTGGCGCGGCGCTTGAAGTGCATGAGCAGCAGCACGGCAGTCATGACAACCGCCACAAACAGCACGGCGGCTCCCGCGCCGAAAATGACGTAGGCTTCCGGCTCCAGTCCCGTCGCAACGAAAACCTCGTCTTTGGTCAGCTTCATGCCCGCCTGAAATCCCGCGAAGGACATGTCCCCGCGCGGCGCGTAAATAGTGGAGCCGTAAACCGCCGTTTCTCTTTTCAGCACCCTTTTTCCGTCCTTGCTCAAAAACGTGTAGGTGTAGGTGCGCGGCGTGATTTCGTAAACGGCTTTGAACTCCATGTTCCCGTTAAGCGTTATGCCCTCGCTGTAGCCCTCGAAACGCAAAAACGTGTAAATATTGCCCGGATCTATTCTGTCCCGCACTTCGGGCGCCTCAAACGACTCTCCGTATTTTCCCTCGCCCGTTTTGAGCACCGTGCGTCCGTCGTCGTCCAGAAAAGTGTATTTGAAAATTCTGTCGCGTTTTGTATAATGCGCCGTAAAGGTCATGTCAGACTCGTCGGCAATCATGCCCTCCTGATAACCCGTCCAGCCGGCAAATTCCCAAATATATTTTTCGTCCGTTTTGTCCGGCGCGTCCGTCAGCACGAGAGGGCGGTTTTTGTAGCAATAGCCTTCGGAAATAAGAGTAACGCCGTCGTCGTCGAGACACCGGAAGTAAACCTCTTCCAGCCTCTGCGCCGTCATGAGCGCGGCGCGCCCCATGTACCCGAAGGTTATTTCCAAGCCGGGATCCTCCAGCGCGGTGCCGCTGCCGGTATAAAAGCCGAAGTTTTCTGCGCCGTAGGTAAGGACGTCGTATTGCTTGAAAAAGCCCTTGCCGTCGTTGACCAGTTTGAGAATACGTATTCCGTCGTCGCCGGTGTAGCCCGAGCCGGTGTTGGAGTACAAAAATTCCTTTTTGCCGCCCGAGCCCGCCGATGTTTCCGCCTGAACGTGCATGACGCGGATTCCGCCGCCTTCGAAGGCGTCTTTATTGTTTCTCGTGGGAGTTACGTATTCGCAAATCAGATATTCGGACAAATAACCGCCCGTCACCGTTTGGCTGAAAATAATAGCGCAGCTTGCTCCCTGTTCGTTCATGGGGGTGAGTAAAAAGCTCTGCGCCTCCGTTGACCCGCTGTCAAACGTATGCACCTGACTTTCGGGCAGCCAGCCTAAAATCAGCTTGGAAAATGCGGAAAGGTCGCCCGTCATGTCGTCCATAAGCTCGTGCCCCGCGTCGCCTTTCAAGCCGTCGCGGTCTCCGGTCGTGCCTGTGCCGCAATAGTCGGGCAGTCCCAGCGAGTGTCCCAAAAGATGACAAACGGATTGATTGAGATATCTTTGAGCTTCGGCAGTCTTTAACGGCTGGGCAAAATTGATAAGGCAGGTTTCCGGCTGCACGCCGTCCCAATAAACGGGCTGCACGACGGAAGGGAACGAAGCGGAATAAGTCACGGGAGGAGCGCAAACGCCTTGAGAAGGCGCGTTTTCGAGCAAGGGCAGGCTGAGAACAAGTCCGTCGATGAATTTGTCGCCGTTGCTGTCGTACTCTGAAAAGTCCACCCGGCTGTCGAGGGCTGTGAAAGCGTCTTCTATAAGCTTGTTGTAGGCGATTTCTCCGTTTTCGCGGTAAGACGAAATATTTCTGGCGGCGTACATAAAAACGTCGCCGCTCAATCTTAAGGCTCCGAAGCTTGCCCGGCGGAAATAAGCCGACGCGCTTTCAAAGGGATATGCGGGATTGGTGCTGTCCTCTCCGCCGAAAACAGCCTCAGCCGTTTCCTGCTCGGACATGACGTCTTGGTCGAAGCCCGTGTCCGCGAAGCTAATCAAAAGAAAAAGTATTTTTACGTCGCCGGAGGAGGGCGTTGTATGCGCAAGCTGAGCAACTGCGGCGTCCGTCAGGACTGACGACTCTGCCTGACCGTTTCCGTTTCCCGAAATGTCGGACGCAAAAGCGGCGGCATGGGTTTTTGCGGGCGCCGAAAAAGCGCACAGCGCAAAAACGACAAAAATCGCCGTCGACAAAAACAATATTTCGATTTTGTTTAACTTTGTCCGCATATTGGAATTCTATCATAAAAACATGCCTGTGTAATCCAAATAAGGGTGAATTTTGCGTGAATACGGCTGTTTTTCGACTGAAATTGCCCGAAAAAGGCCGTTTGGCATAAATTGGCAGTCAAATCTCAGAGAGCTGCCGCCCCGCCCTTTTAACGGTTGACAAAAAGCCCGCGCGGGTTTATACTGTCCGTATATCATTTTCGGAGGAATTTATGGCTAAAAAATCAAAATCAAAATCAAAAAAATCGAATATGTACTATCTTGCGGCGATTCTCTTTTCCGCGCTTGTTATCGGAATGGCGTTTCTGCCGGTGTTTACCTATAAGGGAAGCTTGACCGGCACTACCAACATAAACGCGTTTCAGCTCATGAGCGGCTCGTTTTCCGAAAAATTTGAAATCGGCAGCGTTGCCGGCTTCGTCAACTCGACGCTTGGCGAATTCGAAAACGTGCGCGTCGCTTCGATATTTCTGCTTGTCGCGGTGATTCTTGCCGGACTTTCTGTGTTGTTTTCGCTGGCTTGCCTTCTGACGGGGAAAAATTTCCGTTTGGTGCAATTTATTTTGCTTGCGCTGTGCTTTGCCGCTTGTCTTGTTGCGATGATACTTCTGTTTGTCCTGGGCGGCGATATTAAAGTAGAGGTTGCGGGTAATGTCATCACAAACGGCATTGTGAATGTCGGAGCCTATCTCATGACGCTTTTTGCTCTTATCGGAGCGGGCAGCTGTCTTGCGCTCAGGAAATAAAAAACTTTCAGGACTGCCCGACAAGGGCGGTCCCGTTTTTTTGCGCGTGCGTAGGAGCCGCGCTTTAAAGGAGTTTGGAAATTTATGACTGATATCACGCCTGTCGCCTTGTGGAAAGGGTTTGATCCCGACGCGGAGGAACTGAATCCCCGCCCGATAAGGAGCTTTACGCGGGACGGAGTGCTTTACGACTATGCGTATTTTACAGGCAGAACAAAAGACAAGCTTACAACCCGCGTTGCCTGTCTTTGCGCGCATCCCGAAAATATCGGCAAAAAAAAGCTGCCGGTAGTGATAGTGTGCGACATAGCGCGCAACATCGACGAGGACGCGCTGGGCTATTGGGCGAAAAAGGGCTTTGCGGCTTTTGCCATAGACTACAAGGGAGCGGACTGCGCGGGAGCGAGTGAAAAGAGCGGAGCGGAGGTTTTCGGCACGATAGACAGCTACGAGGAGGATTGCGTCGCCGTATCCAGCGGCTTGTCTACCATTTATCCCGTAGGCATGGAGTACTGCAATCTTAACCGTGCGGAAAAGGATTTCAAAAGCGTGGAACGCGGAGCGGACGCCACCTGCTGGTACGAATGGACCTTGAACACTCGCCGCGCCGTTTCCTTTGCGCTGACGCACGATTTCGCCGACGGCAGGCGGATAGGTATTTACGGCAGTCATCTTGGGAATATTATCGCTATGCAGACGCTTGCCATGGACGGCAGAGTTACGGCGGGCGCCGAGCTTTACGGCACGCTGCGCGAGGAGCGTGTTTCCAGGCTGGAGGGCGAGGAGGCGCTCGAGCGGGAGTCGGGCAATCTTGTCGACTTTCTCGAAAAAAGCGACAACGAGGACGTGTGGTACGCCGCCGTATCTCCCCAAAGCTATTTAAATTACGTTACCAAGCCGTTTTATACCTGCATCGGCACGAACTCGTCAAGCTCGGATCCCGACGCGACTATGGAAATGCTCGCCCGCATGAACAACGACAACGAGGGAATTGCGGTTTTTGCACCGCGCCTTATGGACGGCGCTCCCTCCTTTTATCGCGACAATCTGGCGCGTTGGTTCAAAAATATTTTCGAGGGCAAGACCGTAAAAAACGACGCCGTTGCGCTCAGGGCTGTTTGCGACAGAGGCAGGGTGTTCGTAGAGGCTGCGCGTGACAGAAATCAGGGCGGCGGAGTGGCGCACGCGGAGGTTTATTATTCGCGGTCGCGCCGCAGCGTCAACAGCGCGCGAAATTGGGTGCTGGCGAAAAGGGCGGAGGGAGAGGCTCTCCGCTTCAATCTGGAAATTTTCGACGCCGACACGCCTGTCCGCGCTTTTCTCAACGTAACCTACAAAAACGGTATAAGCATGTCCTTCAACATGCCGGAATTCGTTCCGTCGAGACTGGGCAGCGTTTTACTGAGTCCCAAAACCAAAATCATATTGCGCGGAGGCGAAGAAAACGAATTCGTGCCGATGAACCACACAGGACGCCAGACGGCGAGCTTTGTGGATGCGCACCCCGTGAAAACCGCCGAAGGCGCTTTCGGCATAAAGGGAGTCTGCGGCTCCTGCATGGGCACCTTCGCCATATCGGACGACAGAATTCTGCGAGACGAGCAAAGCCTGTTGTCTATGGATATTTACAGCGAAGGTCCGCAGCATCTCAATATTTTTCTGCTTTACGATTGGGGCGAGGAAAATCAGGCCGTTTATGTGAAAGAGGCGGAGCTGGTAGGCGGAGAGCTTTGGCAGAAAATTCTTGCGCGCGACGCAGATTTCAAATCGCTGGAAATAGGCAGACCGTTGAGAGCGGGCGGAAGATTGTGCGGTATATGCTTTGAAGCGGAAAAGGAGATTGTTCTGACAAATCTCCTGTTTACATGAAACAATGAACAAAACCTTGAAAACGATAGTTTATGCGGCGGCAGTCATACTCGTGCTCGCGGTCACTTTGTGCGTCAAAGCCTTTGTTTTCGGCAATTTTACCGTCAAAGGCGACAGCATGAAGGATACTCTTTTTGACGGAGACGTTGTGTGGGCGGCTAAGCTTGCCGTACCGACCTACGGCGACATAATTCTCATCGAGGACGGCGACACCAACCTCGTCAAGCGAGCCGTCGGCTTTGCCGGAGACAAGCTGTGGATGGAGCGCGACTTCGGTCAGACGGGCAGCAAATGGTATCTTTGCCGCAAAAAGAGCGGCTCGGACGTTGTGGAACGTCTTGTCGAAGAAAAGTACAAAGATGCGGTTATGCCGCATTTCGATTTGGAGATAAACACGTGTCATCCGTTGACAAACAACGCGGGAGAGGGGGCTTTCGACGAGCAGTCGGCTTTTGTTGTGCCCGAGGACTGCGTTTATGCGCTGGGCGACAATAGGAATATCAGCAGCGACAGCCGTTCCAGAGGCGCTTTCCCTTTGGACGACGTAATAGGAGTGGTCAAGGCGAAAGGAATGACGCTGGTTTATGCGCTTATCGCGGCGATAGCCGTTGTGCTTGTTGTTTTTCTCATTGTCGACGCAGCAAAATCCAGGAAAGCGGAGGCGGCAGGGCAAAAGCAGGCGGCTGAGGCGACTGAGTCTGCTGACGCCTTTAAAGACGGAGGCTTGCCCGATGGCGGGGCGGTCGCGCCCGACCAATCGAGTGCGGAGGACGAAAACGGACTTCAATCCCCGAAAAACGAAGAATAACGGACAAAGAGAGGTACAATGCGGCTCAAAAGCATATCCGTAACCAATTTCAGAAATTTGTCCCCCGCGAAAATTATTCCGAGCGGAGGTCTGAATCTGATTTTAGGCGACAACGCGCAGGGCAAAACCAACCTGCTCGAAAGCGTTTGTCTTTGCTGTCTGGGGAAAAGCCCGCGCACCGACAAGGATCGCGAAATGATAAATTACGACGCGGATTTCGCGCGCGTCGTCACTGAGTTCGAGTCGCGTTACGGCAGCGCGGACATTGCGGTGGTGCTTTCCAAAAAACGCAAAAAAGCTGTTGCCGTAAACAGCGTTCCCATTTTGAAAATCGGGGAGCTTCTCGGATATCTGAACGCCGTGTATTTTTCACCCGACGAAATCCGCGTTATTCGTATGTCTCCGGCGGACAGACGCAGATTTCTGGACGTGGATTTGTGTCAGGCGGACAAAAGCTATTATTATGCGCTGGTCAAGTACAACAAAATTTTGAATCAACGCAACAATCTGATAAAAAAAAGCAGAGACGTGAACTCGCTTAAGGAAATGCTGTTTGTCTGGGATGCGCAGCTCGCAAAAGAGTGCGCGCGCATAGTTTCCAAGCGCATGCGCTTTTGCGACAGACTCAAAACTCTTGCCGCCGACGCGCACGACAGACTGACCGACGGAAAGGAAAGACTGGAAATTTCTTACGTCACGCAGATTTCCGGCGAAAACGCCGAGCAGAGAGAAAAAAATATGCTGGAGCTTCTCGGTGCGGGTGTGCAAAAGGATTTCGAGCTGGGTTATACCACGTCGGGCTGCCAGCGCGACGACCTCAAGTTTTGCGTAAACGGAGTTGATATACGCAGCTTCGGCTCTCAGGGACAGCAGCGCACGGCGGCGCTTTCGCTCAAGCTTGCCGAGCTGGAGATTTTCAAGGAGCTTACGGGAGACTATCCCGTGCTGCTGCTCGACGACGTTTTGAGCGAGCTTGACCTGTCCAGGCAGAAGCGCCTGCTCGACTTCTGCGACAGGGTGCAGATTATTCTCACCGCGACGCATCTGGATGAGGAGCTGCGGCGTGGGAGGGAATACGCCGAGTTTCGTCTGAAAAACGGCGTCGTCACGCGCGTCTGAGCGCAAAAAACAAAAATTCTGTCAACGGGGCTGTCCGACCGAGCAGTCCTGTTTTTATTTTTCCAAGCGCAAAGGATAGTTGAAGCCCTCGACGCACAAGTTTGAGGATTTACAACCGATTGCGAATAGAGCTTGAAATGAACTCTTTTTTGAGGCTTGCGTCCGGTTGGAGTAGTCCGACGCTGCGTCACTCCCGACAAAATGCTTTCGGAAACAAATCTTTATCTCGAGCTTTCGGCGCGGCAGGACGGGGTAATTTCGGTGCAGTGCGCTTAATCGAAGAAACTGCGGTTATTTTTAAAATCAAATAAAACCCGCCCCTGCTTTTGAGCAGGGGCGGGTTTTAAGCGTCATTACGACACGCTTTTGCTCATTGGCGGTCAAACAGGGCGGGCGCCGACATGTTGACGTGACGGAAAATTCAGCTTTGAGGAGCTTTTTGTTTTAATGACAGCTTGAATTTTTCCAGCAGTCTTTTGCTTTTGTCGTCGTTTTCTATTGCCGCAAGCAGCTCCTTGCGGGTTTTTTCTTCCAACAGCTCCGGTTTGTTGAAGAAAAACCAATTCAACGCGTCGATAATGGATTCGCTTGCGGGTCTTGCGGAAAAAGCCAGGTCGATTACTGCTTTCTTATTTCTGAAGTTGTGGGTTGTCG
>URZF01000015.1 GCA_900552255.1 uncultured Eubacteriales bacterium
GGCCATCGCCTTTGACTCCGGCGGCGTTACCACCGGCCCCATGACCGTGCCGTTTATCATGGCTCTGGGCGTGGGCGCCGTTTGTCACCGTTCTTGTCGGCGGCGGACTTTCTCTTCTCATTGCGCCGTATATCGGTACGGCCGTCGGATATATCAGCGACTTTATCGGCTGGGCGGCACTTCAAGCGCCGTTTGTGACGGGCATTGCCGTTTCCGTGGTGATCGGAATGGTGCTCACGCTCCCGATTTCCAGCGCCGCGATCTGCGCGGGGCTGGTGCTTACGGGGAGCGCTGCGGCGGCAGGCAGCTCGGAGGGACTTGCCGTCGCGGGCGCCGCCGCGGTCGCGGGCTGCTGCGCGCAGATGGTCGGCTTTGCCGTGATCAGCTTCCGTGAAAACAAATGGGGCGGACTGCTCTCTCAGGGCATCGGAACCAGTATGCTCCAAATGCCGAACATCATCAAAAATCCGCGCATTTGGATCGCGCCGACGCTGGCCTCCGCGATAACGGGACCGCTCGCGACCTGCGTGTTCGACTTGAAGATGTACGGCGCGGCGATCAATTCCGGCATGGGAACCTGCGGACTGCTCGGACCGATCGGCATGATCCTCGGCTGGTTTGACGGGGAGAACGCCTATCCGTATGACGTGACGGTGCTCAACTGGGTCGGTCTTGTTCTTGTCTGCTTCATCCTTCCCGCCGTATTGTCCCTCTTATTCGACTTTTTGATGCGCAAGCTCGGATGGGTGAAGGATGGAGACATGAAGCTGGAGCTGTGACACTTGTGAAAAAGAAAACCGGTTTTTGCCGGTTTTCTTTTTTGCAGATACGAGAAATTCTTTGGATTTTTTGACCGAAAGAGAAAAAGAAGCCGTGATTTTCCGCAGGAATGCAGTATGAGCATTTTGTGAGGAATATCTGCCGCACCAGCCGCCCTCTCCCGCATATAATGGTATTGGCGGAATCCGATTCCGCCATATCAACCATTTGGGAGGAGTGTGAAAAATAGATGGATACGAGAGTTATCACCATGACCTCTCAGACCATTGCGATCAAAGCGCAAAGGACGCTTCAAAGAAGCGGAATCAAGTGTAAAATCGTGCGTCCGAGCCCGAGGCAGACGCCAAGGGGCTGCACATGGGGCATCCAAATAGACGTATACTCCGTCAATTCGGCGGTCTATGTGCTGGAAAACGCGCAGATCCCGTTCGGAGAAATCATCAGAATTTGAATTTTGGGAGTAACTTATGATATATTTCGACAATGCGGCGACGACCTTCCCGAAGCCTGCCGCCGTCGTCCGGGAGATGACGAAATGTATGCGGGAATACTGCGGCAATCCGGGGCGAAGCTCCCATAAGCTCGCGCTTGCCGCATCGGAGGCGATCTATGATGTAAGGTGCGGGATCGCCGATTTCTTCGGGATATCGAAGCCGGAAAACGTGATCTTCACGCAGAATGCGACGCAGGCGCTGAATCTTGCCATTTCCGGCATCGCACGCCGCGGCGACCATTTCATCATATCCAATTTGGAGCATAACAGCGTCATCCGTCCGATGGCGAATCTCTGCGAAATTCGGGGAATGAGCTATGATACGGTCGATGCGCTTGCGGATGACGAAAGGCTTCTCCGCGAGATCGAGAGACGGATCCGTCCGAACACGAGGGCGGTCATCATGACGCATGCGTCGAACATCTGTCCGCGGATCCTGCCCATCAAGGAGATCGGTGCGCTTTGCAGACGGTACGGGCTACTGTATGTCGTCGACGCCGCGCAGAGCGCCGGTGTATATGACATCGATATGATGCGGGACGGCATATCCGTCTTATGCGCGCCGGGACACAAAGGGCTTTACGGACCGCAGGGAAGCGGCTTTGCCGCATTTGCGGATGATTTCGATTTTGAAAGATTTTCCTGCAGCCTTTACGGCGGCAACGGGAAAAATTCAAAGGAGACCGGCATGGGCCATGAGCCGCCGGACTCCTATGAGGCCGGAACGGTTGCAACGCCGTCCATCGTCGGACTCGGCGCCGGGCTGAATTATGTGAGGACAGTCGGACGTGAAAAGATCGAGCAGCATGAAAACTCTCTTATGCGTTACGGCAGGGAGCTTTTGAAAGACCGCCGGAGGGTGAGGATTTATCTTCCCGAAGCAGACCGCGGCGCGATTCTGCTTCTCGGCTTCGACGGGATATCTCCTTCCGAGGTGTCCGCGAAGCTGGGAGACGTGGGCGTTTGCACCCGTGCGGGACTGCACTGCGCGCCGACGGCGCATGATGCGCTTGGTACCGGCGGCGACGCGCTTCGCGTGAGCTTCTCCGCTTTCAATACACCGGAGGAGATCGAGAAATTTGTTCTGATACTGGATAAACTTCTGTCATGATATCAGCGTGTCCTTTTCCGCTTTGCGGAAAAGGACACGGTCGTTTCCGGTCCTGCGCGGCCGGGCACGGCGCGTGCTTGACTTTTTTATAAGGATTGGATATAATCAAAATCGCAGATGCCGTCGTTTAAGGCGGCTCTGCCGCAGATATAAGATCGAACGGTTTTGATTGGGAGGGCAAAATGAAGGGTTCCGTGAATGAAAATCAACATAGCTTGAAGAGCCGATATCCGGTCGGCATGACAAGCGTGACATTTCGGGAAAAGACGGTATCCGAGATCGTGGACATCGCCTGTGCGGCGGGGCTTTCCCATATCGAATGGGGCGCTGACCGCCATGTCCCGCCGCACGATCAAGACGCCGCCGGCGAGGCGGTGTCGCTGATGGAGCGGCATGGCCTTTCCTGCTTCTCCTACGGGTCCTATTATCGCGTTGGAGACGGCGATACCGCGGTGTTCCGGCAGATCTGCGAGACGGCGAGGATGCTCGGCGCGTCGGTCGTTCGGACATGGCTCGGACGAGCGGGGAGCGGCGAGACGCCGCCGGAGAAGAGGGAATCGCTTCTTGCGGAAACGCGGTGCCTTGCGGATATCGCGGCGGGCTATTCGCTGACTCTCGCCTTTGAATTTCACGGCGGCACCTTGAATGACAACGGAGAAGCCTCCGCCGCTTTTATACGGGCTTGCGGCAGGGACAACGTCAAGACCTACTGGCAGCCGCTTGCCTTTGGAGACAGCGAGGGAAATCTGCGCGCAGTCCTGCCGCGGCTTTGCACGGTGCATGTGTTCAACTGGGACAGCGAATACCGGCGATATCCTCTGGCAGAGGCGAAGGACAGGTGGCGCCGGTATGCCGAAATCGTCAAAAGCGGGGATGCTTCGCCTTGTCCGTTTCTCTTGGAATTTGTACCGGGCGACAGCGACGAGCAGTTTATAAAGGACGCCGAAACGCTGAAAGATATTCTTTATGAGAGGTAAAATAAAAAATCCCGCAGAATCCCAAAGGATTCTGCGGGATTTTTTTAATCGAGTGGTTGTTTTAAACCTCAAGGAGCTCTTTTTCCGCCGCCGTTTCGCGTATCTCGACGGACTGGTTTTTCTCCGCATGCTCGCGGGCGGCGGCCAGCATGAGTTTGAGTCTGTTTTCCTGATTGATCTTCGTCGCGCCGGCATCATAGTCGATGGCGACGATATTCGCTTCGGGATTTTTCTCTTTCATCGGCTTCATCATGCCCTTGCCGATGATATGGTTCGGCAGACAGCCGAACGGCTGCACGACGACGACGTTCGGGACCCCGCTGTGGATCAGCTCCGCCATTTCCGCCGGGAGGAGCCAGCCCTCGCCCATTTTTGTTCCGTATCCGATGTACGGTTCGGCGCTGCGGCGCGTCTCCTCGAAGCGTGCCGGCGCACGGAAGACGCCGTTTTCTTTCACGGCGCGGATCATGTCGTCCTGTTTTTTGATGAAATATTTGCTCCCGATGCGGGCTACCGCCGCTATAAGGGCACTTGTCCCGTACAGTTTGTGATCCGTTTCCATATTGAAAAGGACATATAGGAGAAAATCGCAGAGTCCGCCCATCGTCGTCTCGGCTCCCTCGGAGATCAGATATTCCTCGAGATCGTTGTTCCCAAGCGGCGAGAATTTCACGAAGATCTCGCCGACGATGCCGACCAGCACCCGTTTTTCCTTCCGGCGCGGAAGGGCGGCGAAATCCCGCAGCATCGCGCGGTAGTTTTCTTTGATTTGGCGGTAACGGATCCCGTGGGAGAGCTCCTCCGTCAGGCGGCCGACCCATCGGTCGGCGAGCGCCTGCGTACTGCCTTTTTCCGTTTCGTAGGGCAGACATTGACTGACGAGCGTCATGAGCAGATCGCCGTATAAAAGCGCGTAGACGGCGCGGTGCAGCATAGGCAGATTGATGTGAAAGCCGGGATTTTTCTCGATCCCTGCGAAATTCAGGGAAATCACGGGAATGTGACCGTAGCCGGCCTTTTTCAGCGCTTTGCGCAGAAGCGGCAGATAATTGGAGGCGCGGCAGCCGCCGCAGGTTTGAAAAAGCATCAGGGCGGTCTTCTGTACGTCGTATTTTCCGCTGTCCAGCGCGTCGATAAACTGTCCGATGACCAGCGCTGCGGGATAGCAGGTGTCGTTGTGGACGTATTTGAGCCCCGCGTCGATGATTTTCTGTGTGTCTCCGTGCGTTCCGTTTTCGAGCAGGACCGTGCGGTACCCGTGATCGTTGAAAATCCGCGAGAGCAGCTTAAAGTGCATCGGCAGCATCGTCGGGAACAGGATGGTGTGGGTTTTCTTCATTTCCTTTGTGAAGAGAACGCGAGCATCCCCACTGTCCGAAACACAGTCCGAACAGGCTTCACAGCGTTTGGATTCCGTCATAAGGAGCCTCCTTTCTTCTCGCGGCAGGCAAGCTCCAGCGCGCCGAGCAGGCTGCGCAGTCGAATGGTGACGGCGCCGAGATTGGTGATTTCGTCGATTTTGATTTGTGTATACAGCTTGCCGTGCGCCTCAAGAATGGAGCGCACCTCGTCCGTTGTGATGGCGTCGAGTCCGCATCCGAAAGAGACGAGCTGCACAAGCTCGGTGTCCGGCTGCGCCGCCGCATATTTTGCGGCGTTGTAAAGCCTTGCATGATAGGTCCACTGATTGAGCACGCTGACCTTTGCGGGTTCGGCAAGTCCGGCTACACTGTCCTCGCTTACGACGACGAAGCCGAGAGAGGACGCAACTCGGTCGATGCCATGGCCGATTTCGGGATCGATATGGTACGGCCTGCCGGCAAGAATCATGATGCGTTTTCCATGCGCGCGCGCAAATTCGATGGCGCGCTCGCCCTCTGCCCGGGTGTCCGCCATCCACTTGTCATACGCATGGTAGGCGGCGGAGACGGCTTGCCGGACCTGCGCCGGCGTGAAATGGCCGAACCGTCCCTCCACCATTTCGTGGATCTGCTTTGCAAGCGTTTTCGGATCGTTTATGTGAAGATACGGGTAGAGAAACGGGATGCTGCCCAGCGATTCCATGTTCCCGGAAAGCAGCTCGGAATAGTACGCCACCACAGGACAGTTGAAATGATTGTCCGCGATTTTCTCATCGACGTTGTAGGTCAGGCACGGATAAAAGATCGCGTCCGGCTTTTCCCGTATCAGCGTTTCGATATGGCCGTGCATCAGCTTCGCCGGATAGCACGCCGTGTCGGACGGGATGGAATACTGTCCCAAGGCATACAGCTCGCGCGAGGAAAATCCGGAGAAGATCACGCGGATATTGAGAGCGGTGAAGAGCGCATGCCAAAACGGCGCAAGCTCGATCATGCCGAGCGCCGCCGGAAGACCGATCGTCCCTCTCGCGTTTTCCGGCGCCGGCGCTTCGAAAAGCGCCGCCAGCCGTTCGGCTTTGAAACGATAGAGATTCGGCAGCTCCTCCCGCGTTTTTCCGGTAAGCCCCGCGCCGCGGTCGCATTTCGCCCCCGAGACGTATTTTTCCTCCTCGCGGAAGAAATTGATCGTCAGATGGCAGTGGTTCCCGCATCCGCCGCAGACGGCGGCGGTGGAACGATAGGTAAAGCTTTCCACCTGCGCGCGGTCAAGCAGCGAGGAGGCTTCTTTCCGCGCGGTTTTGGCGTAAAGCGCAGCCCCATAGGCGCCCATCAGTCCGGCGATTGCGGGGCGGATGACATGGCGTCCGAGCAGCATCTCAAAGCTGCGCAGCACGGCGTCGTTGCAGAAGGTGCCGCCCTGAACGACGATTTTTTGTCCAAGCTCGTCGGGAGAGGCCGCGCGGATGACCTTATAGATCGCATTGCGCACGACCGAAAGGGAAAGCCCCGCCGAGATGTCGTCGACGCCGGCGCCGTCCTTCTGCGCCTGCTTGACGGAGGAGTTCATGAACACGGTGCAGCGGGAGCCGAGATCGGACGGCGCTTTTGCGAAAAGTCCGAGCCTTGCAAACTCCTTTACGTCGTAACCGAGCGAACGGGCGAATGTCTCGATAAAGGAGCCGCAGCCGGAGGAACAGGCCTCGTTGAGCATGATGCTGTCGATGGCGCCCCCGCGGATTTTGAAGCATTTGATATCCTGTCCGCCGATGTCGAGAATGAAATCGACCTCCGGCTCGAAATATTTCGCCGCCGTGAAATGCGCGACGGTTTCCACAATGCCGAAATCGACGTGAAACGCATGGCGGATCAGATCCTCGCCGTAGCCGGTGACGGCCGAGGCGCGTATCTTGATTTTGTCGCCGCAGACTCGGTAGACCTCGAGAAGCTGTCCGCGGACGATCTCAACCGGATTTCCGCGGTTGGAATCGTAATAAGAGTAAAGGATTTCACCGTCTTCTCCTATCAGGACGAGCTTTGTCGTCGTCGAACCGCAGTCGATGCCCAGATAAGCGTCGCCCTCGTAGGATGCGGGATCTGCAAAGCGGACGGACGCCTTCGCATGTCTGTCACAGAAAGACTTATATTCTTCTTCGTTTTCGAAAAGCGGAGGCAGAGCTGAAACTGCCGTTTTTTCCTGCGCCGCTTTTTCGACGATCCGTTCCAGCTCGTCGTAAGAAAAAGCTTCTCCCGTATGGTCGGCGTACAGCGCCGCACCGAGCGCCACGGCATACAGCGCATAGTCCGGAAACACCGCATGGTCGTCGTCGAGATGCAGCCCTTCCTTGAAGCTTTTCCGAAGTCCCAGACAAAAGTGGAGGGGGCCGCCGAGAAACATGACCTTCCCCTCGATTTTTCTGCCTTGAGCAAGCCCTGTGACGGTTTGGCTCACGACCGCGTGATAGATGCTGGCGACGATGTTTTCCTTGGCTGCGCCTTGATTGAGGAGCGGCTGGATATCCGTTTTCGCAAATACGCCGCAGCGGGAGGCGATCGGATAGACACGTGTCGCCCGAAGGCTCATTTCGTCCATTTCTTCCGTTGTGACGTCGAGAAGCGTCGCCATTTGGTCGATGAAAGCGCCGGTTCCGCCGGCGCAGGAGCCGTTCATGCGCTCGTCGATGCCGCCGTCAAAGAAAATGACCTTTGCATCCTCGCCGCCGAGCTCGATTACGACGGAGGTATCCGGTTCCAGCGCGCGGACGACCTCGCCCGTTGCGAAAACCTCCTGCACAAACGGAAGTCCTGCAGCCTTGGCCATGCCGAGTCCGGCGGAGCCGGATACCGCGCAGTGGATATCCGCTTCCGTGCCGAAAAGACCGCGGATGCGGCGCAGCAGCTCCAGCACCTTGGTGCGCACCTGCGCAAAATGCCGCTCGTAGCAGCTATAGATCACCTCGCCGTCCCGAACGACGACAAGCTTCGCAGTCGTAGAGCCGAGATCGATGCCGACATCGAGCCGCTGCTTTGTATTCAGTTTCAGAGAAAGATTGTTTTCGACCATGGTTTTCCTTCTTTATCTATGTAAAAATGTGGATAATCCTGTCTTTCAGGACGCGGCGCGCTTCCGACCTTGCTTGGCCGCACCTGTTATTTTACTTATACAGCTGTTTTTATTGTAACACAACGGAAGGGAAAAAGTCAAGCTTCCGGATGCACGCAGACGCATGAAAGCGTCGGAATTTCATTAGGAGATTTTTTGTTCCGCTGCCGGAATTTTTCTCTTCTCGCTTTCTTTCCCTGTTCTTTCCGCAGACAGCTTTTGCGGCAGGCTTTTTCTTTCGTTTTTATCGTCCGGCGGGCCCGCCGCCGGGAACCGTGAAGGCGCCGTGCTCCCATGTGACCTCGACCGTCACGGGGAAATCCGCTTTTGCCGTCACGGCGGGCATCTCGCCCGGCCGGCGCTTTTCACACAGCAGGTCCACCGTTCCCGAGCCGAGCGGATATCGGCGCACGCCGTGCTTGTCGCAAAGTCTCACGTCCCATTTGATTTTGTTGTCCTTGGCGATGCTCCGGATGCCGAATACGTTTTCAAACAGCACGCATATCGGAGAAAGTCCCGTCCAGCCGACAAAATCCTCTCTTGCGATGTTTCCCGGCTCGCCCGATTTTTCCGCTTTGTAGTTCTCCCAAAGCGTTCCCGTTGCCGTATAAGTCTTTACGACATTTTCCAAATGATTGAGCGCGATTTCATGCGCGAGCTTTTGATATCCGCGTCTTTCGAGACCGCAGAGCACCATATAATTGGTCGGCGCCCAAACGGAGCCGCGCCAATACTGACCGGCGGGATCATAGAGCCTGTCGTCCGCCGACAGGGACGGCACCCGATGCGTCCGATTGAATTCCTCGGCATTTTCGAGATGGGCGACAAAACGAGGAAGACGGTCGGAAGGAACTGCGTCCGCAAGCAGCGCCCAGAAGGCTCCGATCGTTTTCACATGACTGCGCTCGTCGTTTGGCCAAAGATCGTAGTAAAAGCCGTCCTGCTCGTCCCAAAGCTTGTCGTTGACCGCGCGGAGCAGCAGTGCCAGCTCGTCGTCGAGCGCGGGGATTTCCTCCTCGCGGTGCAGCAGAGCTGCCATTTCTTTCAAAATACGCAGGCACAGGATTTCCTGGAAGCAGGCGTCCGCCCACACCATATGCCCGTGGGAAAAATAGATTCTGTTGAGATCCTTGTAGTCTTTGGGCGGCAGTCTGCGCTGATTGTCCATTCCGCAGCCCCATCCGCAGGAAAAATAGGTGCCGTCGCGCCATGTGTGATTTTCTTTCATCCATTCGTGATACGCGAGCAGCGGGTCGAATACGGAACGAAGCCGGCCGATATCGCCTGTCGTTTGATAATGCTCCCATTCGCTCCATTCCATGATCTCGGGTCCGGTGCCGGAGGGCGTGAAGCGCGAATAAGGCTCTCCGTATACCTTCTCATAAAGCGTGCGGCAGATGAAGCCGTCCCGATGCTGGCGCGCATAAAAATTGTCGAGCGTCCGCTGAAAATCGAAAACACGGCTCCCATACCGGCCGAACATCGTGATGAATGTGGAATCCCACATGAAAAGATTGCCGTCGAAGGCGGTATCGATGAAATTCGACACAAACCCGCTGTATGCGTCGGCCTTGCGCAGATTTCGGAACGCGATTTCCCATGCGGTCTTATAGCATTCGACCGCGTCGTCATGTCCCTCCCAAGCGGGAAGCGGAAGCCTGTCTCGGACATCCTCATAAACGGGCAAAGGCTTTTTTTCGATTTGCCGTCCTATGAAGGCGTTGTCTGCGACACGTGGATTTTCGATATATGGTGATTCCTGATTCGGGAAAAAAACTGCGCTCATGGCTCCCTCCGTTTTTTCTTTTCATTATACAGCAATCCGGGCGGTTATTCAAGTTTATTTTAAAATGCACTGCATTTATGCCGGCAGATGACAGAAAAAGACTACCGTCGGTAGTCTTTTTCCGTATTTGACCATAGCAGCTTATGTTCGAGGGCGTAGGAAAGAGGAATCGTATCGTCGGAAAAAATTTTCCGTCATTCCGCCTTATGGGCGGAGGGCCTCAATATTCCGGCTGCTTTTCGTATTTGACGATTTCTCCGGTAAGCGCGTTGACGTCAAAGCCGTACTGATATCCGCCTGCGCGAAGCTTGATTTTGTAGACCGGGACATCATCCTGAGCATACGACTCGGATCTGTAATTCGTTATGTCGGCCGCATTTAACCCGGCAAAGGACAGGACAAGCTCGCGTGCGGTTCCCTCTCCGATGCAGTCCGCCGTGTCGGAGGGCTTTTTATCGGTGTCTTTGGAGTCGCTCCCCTCAGGAGTGTTCTGTTTTTTCTTTTCGGTTTTCTCGAATTTTAGGATTTCTCCGGTGGAGGCGTCGATGTCATATTCATATTCACTGTTTTTGTAGGAAAACTCTATCTCGTAAACCGATTTTCCGTTTTCCTTGTCAAGCTTGATTTCCATATCGGAAACAGCCAACTGCTCTGTTACGCCGGCATGAGAGAATGCGATCTCTTTTGCCTCGCCGGCGCTGATTACCGTGTTATCGGCGCCCGGTTCGCCCTTTTCTTTATCTTCGTCGGAATTGCTTTTTGCTTCTACGATCTCTCCGGTATTGGCGTTGATCTCATAATCATATTTGTTGTCTCCATAGAGAAAGCTCACTTCATAGATCATGATGCCGTGTTCGTAGTCTATTTCGATTTCCAGTTTAGAGACGTTGACGTCATCGGTCACGCCGGCATGGGAGAAAGCGGTCTCCTTCGCTCTGTCGATTCCAATATAGGCCTTGTCGCTTACATCGCCGGTCGAATTGACCTCCTCCAGCGTGAGGCCGTTTTTCTTGCTCAGAAAATTCAGCTCGTTGATGGTGAGTCCCGCAAGCTCCTCAAAGGAATACTGCGGATTCTTATCGATGAATTTCTGGATCAGCTTCGCTCGTCCGAGCGAGATCTGATAAGAATCGGCGAGCGCTTGCAGCTCCGAATCCGGCGAAACGATTTGGCTGAGTACCGCGCCGCTGAAGGTATCCGTTTGAAGTATGGCATTGATCTCATCCGTCAGCTTTTCTTGGAGCGCGGTGGTTTTTGCATCGTTGTCTCCGCAGACCGAGATGAGAATGGAATTGGCTGCCTCGTTGAGATACCCGCTGCGGAGCATGGAGCCGATCAGCGCGTTGACGGTCACATCTAAGCTGCATCCCTTGAAGGACATTTCGCCGATTACAATCTTGGCGTCCTCATTCAGCGCGTTTACGGCGAGGACCTCTTCTTTTTGGTTGGTTTTGATTTCGATGCTGGGGTTCACATCCAGCGAAACCACGGAATCGACGCTGTAATTTGTCTGATAGAATTGTACGGCGAAAACTCCCGCGATCATAAGGACAAACGCCGCTGCGACAGCGGCTGTCCACCGCATGATTTTTCTTTTCGGTTTGGTGTCCGACATCGTAATAACCCTGCCTTTCTGCTTGTCGCATTCGGAAAGGATATCGTCAAGAACATTCGGTACGTTTTGCGTAAAGGCCTGTGCCACTTTTTTTTCAACATCTTTTTTTGTCATGTTATTGCACTCCTTTCTCCCATGCGTTCTGTAATTTTTTGATTGCCCGATTGTAATTTGAAAGAACCGTCGGCAGCGGCATTTTCAGCAAGGCGGCGATTTCTCTGTGTTTGAGCCCGCTGACCGCATGCAGCACTACGATCTGCCGTCCTACGTCGCTGAGCGATTTCATACACAGAGAAAGCGTCATTTTGTCCCCCGCGGAAAATTCCGCATCTTCTTGGGGGATAAAGTTCCAGTCTTCCTCCGGCATAGGCGCGCATTTGGAATGTGCCTGCCTGCATTTCAGACAAAGGTTTCGCGTGATGGTCAGGATCCATGCCATCGGCTTGCCTTGGCTGCGGTAGCTGTCCGCCGCGGAATAGATGCGCAGATAGCAATCCTGCAAAACGTCCTGCGCATCGTGCGTGTCTTTCAAAATGGAAAGAGCAAAGCCGTAAACACTTTTGTTTGTTTGCTCATAGAGTAAGGCAAGCGCATCGCGGTCGCCCGCCGCAATCTTTTCAATCAGCTCGTCTAAATGCTTTGTGCCTGTGTCCAAGCTGTCATTTAGAGGGGCTATGGAGAAAAATGTCAACATAAGCTTGCTCCTTTACCTTAATAATCCGTGTGACCGCCATTTTATTGCATAGAAAATATTATTTTTTTAAAATTTTCAGAAGTGTTTCTGCAATAAATATGAAAAAAACCACTATGTATAGTGGTTTTTTGTAAATGGCTGGGATAGCTGGACTCGAACCAGCGGAATGCAAGAGTCAAAGTCTTGTGCCTTAACCAACTTGGCTATATCCCAATAAAGTGGTTGATATATGATCATTATATCATGTCCGCGTCCGCCTTGTCAATATCAAACGAAAGAAAAAGCGGGGAATCTCCTTTGAGATCCCCCGCTTCGACTTATTTGCAGCAAAGCAGCGTGTAAAGCAGGTTTACCGCATCTGCGCGTGTGAGCGCTGCCGAGCGGTCCTCGGAGGCGACAAGTCCGACCGAGGCGAGCATCGCGTATCCGTCGTCCGAGATCTCACTGTCCGTGCCGACGGAGGCATAGACGGCGTCCCCGAAGGAGAGCTCGCGCAGCGCCGCAATTCTGCTGATGATCGTCGCCGCCTGCGCCGAAGTGATCACATCGTTCGGAAGGAAGCAGCGTCCCTCTTCCGTATCGATTCCGACGACAAGCCCGAGCCGTTTCGCCGCGGAAATATACTTGTTTTGATAGCTTGTGAAGGAGGCGCTGTCGGCGAAGCCGGATTCATCCGCCGCGATGAGCGAGGAATCGATCCCGTTCGCATTCATTGCCATGATGAGAAAATCCGCTCTTGTGACGGTCTTGTCCGGATAGAAGAAGCTCTCGTCCCCGATTTTCTCGCCGACGATCACCCCGAGTTCCGCCATTTCCACCGCTGGGAGCTGATATTCGCTTCCGGCAAGATCGGTGTAGACGATCCCGCTTTTATTTTCCGAGGTGACGATCTTTACGGTCGCAGGCTCCGATTTGTTTCCATATTGATCGACCGCGATGAAGGTGAATTGATCTTTGCCGGCCGCGCCCTCGTTCGCGGTATAGCGAAAGCTGCCTGTGGAAGCGTCCGTCAGCTTCAGCGTACCCTTTTTCGGAGCGTCCACGATGATATAGGTCAGCTCATCGCCGTCTGGATCCGTCGCTGAGAGCGAAGAGAATACCGGAATGGCTTCCTTAGCCGCAAGCTCTGCCGAGGCGGCGGACGGCGCGAAGTTTAAAGAGTCCAGCATACAGACGGTGCATACGAACGAATTTTCATAGCTGTCCCCGTAGGGCTTGAACTGGAACGTCGCGGTTTTGCCGGCCTCCGCCGGGAGAAAACGGAGCGCCGCGAGCGCCGCATACGGGATGACCTGTCCCGGCGTCACGTCGACGGCGCCGAGCTTTAAAACACCGTCCGAGACTGCGGGCAAGGAGGTGATTTCAACGGCGGTGAAGTCCGTGCTTCCTAACGCATTTTCAAAATCCGCGGCTGTGAACGAAACGGTGTTGGTTCCGATGCCCGTTTTGATCATGCCGACCTCCTCCTGCATGACCGAGATCGCGGGAGATAAAATTCCGGCAGCGCTTGCCGTGATGCCGAAGCAAAGAAGTATGGATAGGATGAAAAATGTGATTCCGACTTTTTTCATATATCGCATTTCCTTTCTTTTATTGATAAGGATATTTTGCCCAGTCTCGGAAATCGTTATACAAAAACGATCGGTCTTGGGGAAAATTTTGTCGTTTGATTTGACAAATTATTGATGCAGGAAACTGCCTCTGTCCGCTTGACATATGAGGAGGGAAACGATAAAATGATAACATAGGCAAACGCTTATATTATATAAGCCGCGCTTCGCGGCGGAACGGAGCTTTTCTATGTTTTTATTTGTTCTCGGAGCCCTTGCTGTGATTGTCGGGATCATATTTATTCTTTATGTGCTGATAAAATGCAAGAACGGCACCTATCCTTCTCAAAAAAAAGTCGGCAACGCGGTCGGCGCTCTTGCGCTTCTTGTCGGTGTTGCGCTTATTTCCATGAGCTGCATGACATCCATTCCGACGGGGCATACGGGAATCGTGACGACTTTCGGCCGGGTGGAGAATGATACATATGAGGCAGGTATCCACACCAAAGCGCCATGGCAGAAGGTCATCAAAATGGACAACAGGATTCAAAAATCCGTCGTGGAGCTTTCCTGCTTCTCAAGCGATATTCAAGAGGTGGCCGCCGTTTATACCATCAACTATCAGATCGAGAAAGCCAACGCGCAGACCATCTATCGGACGATCGGACAGGATTATTATTCGACGGTCATTATGCCGAGAATCCAGGAATCCGTCAAAAGCGTGATTGCCAAATATAATGCGGAGAGCCTGATTTCGAGCAGGGAAAAGCTGTCTGTGGAAATCAAGTCGATTTTGGTTGAAAAGCTGGCCGCATATAACATCGAGGTCATCGACGCTTCGATTGAAAACCTCGATTTTTCGGATACCTATACCGACGCTGTGGAAGCAAAACAGGTTGCGGAGCAGAACAAGCTGAAAGCTCAGATTGAGCAGGAACAGGCGATTCTCGAGGCGGAGGCTGCGGCGAAGCGCGCCGTCATCGAGGCGGAAGCCGAAGCGGAGGTCAAGAAAATCGACGCGGACGCGAAGGCTTATGCAGGAGAAAAGGAAGCGGAGGCGAACGGCAAAATCGCAGACAGCCTTTCCTCCGAGCTTATCGAATATAAATATGTAGAAAAATGGGACGGCAAGCTGCCTACCTATGTCGGAGGAGAGGGCGGCACGATTCCGATTCTCAATATCGGAGCGGGCGCAGGTGCAGATACCGATGAATGACACGGAAATTCGATATAGGCAAAGGAAAACGGACGGGAAACGCTTTTCCCGTCCTCGGATCATCACCCTTTCCGTCATGCTTGTTTGCATCGCGGCGGCCGCCGTCGTTTTGATTGTTGTCGGGTCATTCGGATATCCCGTCTATACCTATACGGAAAATACCAAGGTGCTGCTTTACCATCTTGTGTCCGATGAAACCTATGGCCCAAATGAATACCTTTTCGTGCGAGTCTCCGATTTTGAAAGCCAGCTCGCCGCAATCAAGCGGCTCGGCTATGAGACCGTCTTTGCCGACGAGCTTTCACAGACGCGCGGCAAAAAGTGTGTCGTTCTCACGTTTGACGACGGCTATGAGGATAACTTTACCAATGTTCTGCCGCTGCTTGAAAAATACGATATGAAGGCGACCGTATTTCTCATTTCCGATATGATCGGGACCGAAGGACATTTAAGCGAGGATCAGATCCGGGAAATGGCGGCGAGCGGGCGCATTCATTTCGGAAGCCATACGAAATCGCATCGAAAGCTGTATGAGCTGGAAGCCGACGAAATGGAGCTCGAGCTTGTGCAGTCGCGGCGGCGTATCGAGGAGCTGACCGGCATGAAGGTGAGCGCTCTTGCGTACCCGAACGGCGTATGCGACGCGGCGGCAGAGCTTGCCGCGGCGGAGAACGGTTATCTCTACTGCTATACGACGGACAGCCCCTCGGAAAGCTATTATGACAATACACGCCTGCCGCGCAGCTACGTCATGAGAGACACGGATATGGCGGA
>URZF01000016.1 GCA_900552255.1 uncultured Eubacteriales bacterium
TTTTTACTTTAAAATGGATTCCGCTTTGGAGAAGCTCAAAGAGATTGCTGGAAAGCCCCGCGACTGCTCCGTAAAGCACCGCGGTTTTGGCGGCATCTCCGGTCGCAACGGCGATTTCATACGCATGCAGCCGAATCCGCAAATGCCGTCTGAGTTTTTTCATAATCGCCGCCGCAATCCGCAAAATCAAGCGGAGCATATGCAGAATATTCCGCTTTTTCTTGGGAGCCGCTTCTTTCTTCTCTTTTTTCTTCTTCTTTTTTGCCGCTTGCTTTTCCCGTTTTCGCTTTTCTTTTTTTGGATGCTTCCGTTTTTTCGCCGGAAAAACGGATATTTTCACGAACAACACGCGAATCCACACACGCAGCTCGTCGTCTGCCGAAATCACCGCATGAAAAGGAACCGTGAGCAAAAATACAAAAAACAGGAGGACCGCCCCGGCAATGAGAAGTCCCGTCATGAGGCGTCACCGCCGACAAGCGGCAGCGGCGGCAGCTCGGATAAATCTGACAGTCCGAATACCCGCAGAAACGCCTCCGTCGTCCCGTAAAGACGCGGCCTTCCCGGCACGTCCATTCTTCCCTTTTCCTCAATCAGCTCACGCTCGGTCAAAACGCCGACCGAATAGGAGCTGTCCACACCGCGCACCTGATCGATATAGGAGCGCGTCACCGGCTGATTATACGCGATGATCGCCAGCGTCTCGAGCGACGCCTTGGAAAGATTCCCGCCGTCGCGGATTCCGAGCGCCGCTTTGATATAATCTGCGAAAACCTCTTTTGTCACAAGCTGACAGGCATTTCCGAGCGTCAGAAGCTGGATGCCGCGCGGAAGTCCGCAGGACTCATATTCCCCTGCATATTCCGAAACGAGCGAGCGGATCTCATCCTCCGGAACGCCCGTCACCTCGGAAAGCTTTGCAAAGGTCACAGGGTGTCCCGCCGCAAACAGCACCGCTTCGATGATCCGTTTGATTTCCTCCGGCGTTATGATTTTTTCCTCATCCGGCATTTACCGTCGCCTCCATCCCGTCCCGTCTGTGTTCGGCACTGAAATTCAGAATGATGTTGGAGCTTGTCACGTCGCCCACCTCCTTTTGCAGAACGATTCTTCCCGCCTTCAAAAGCTCGAGGGTGGCATAAAAGACCGCGACGATCTCCGAGCGGCTCGTCACATTCTCAAAAAGCTCGTCGAAATGCGCGCTCCGCCTGCGATACATGAACCGCAGAACGGACACGATCTTCTCCGAAACCGGCACGATATGCCGCTTGATAATAGGCGCGATTTTGTCCATCGGACGGTTTTCCTCCTCCTCGCGCCGGCGTTCGCCCATGCGAAAGAGCAGCTTTTCCAAAGCGCCCGTGAGAAGCGCGATATCCATCTCATCCGGGATTCCCTTATCCGACCTAATCTCATCGGTATCCTTTTCAAATCGTCCCGCAAAGCTCTTTTCCCTGTCGGAAAGCCACGCCGCCGCTTCCTTTGCGGTTTTATATTCCATCAGAACGCGGACAAGCGCGTCGCGCGGGTCCTCCTCTTCCTCTTTTTTCGGAAGCAGCATCCGGCTTTTGATGTACATCAGCTCCGAGGCCATCGTGATAAACTCGCCGGCGACCTCCATGTCCATCTGCTTCATCAGGTCGACGTATTCCATATACTGATCAAAAATCAGAGAGATCCTGATATCCAAAATATCCATCTTGTTCTTGGCGATCAGGGCAAGCAGAAGCTCGAGAGGGCCCTCAAATATTTCGGTCTTAAAAACAAGCTGTTCCAAAAGAACCTCCGTCACCGACCCTATACGGTGAAATATTTAATAAAAGCGGAAAAACGGCAGCAGCCGAATGAGCCAGTTCATGCCGCTGAGCAGCCAAACGGAAAGCGTGCCGAGGATATTGCTGAAAGCGCCGAACCAAAGCAGAATGAACATGGCGATCATGATATACCGCTCATACCGCATGATTCCGAAATATATCTTCGTCGGCAGAAAAATATATACGATGCGCGAGCCGTCGAGCGGCGGAATCGGCAAAAGATTGAACACCGCAAGACTGACGTTGAGAAGTGCAAATTGCTGGAAAAGCACAAAGACGAGATACATCACCTTCACCGACATAAGCTCTGTTTCCGGCGGCAGGCTGTAGATAGCGCCGTTCCAAAGGTCGATAAAGGAAACGGGATCTGCCGCCGTCAAAGAATAAATCAGATAGGACAAATACAAAAGGAAGAGTCCGATAAAGCTCATGAGAAGATTGGAGATCGGTCCCGCGGCGGCGACAAGCGCCATGTCGCGGCGCGGCTTCTTGTAATAGCGCGAATCGACCGGAACCGGCTTCGCCCATCCGAACCGAAAAAACACCATGCAGATAAGACCCAAGATATCGATATGCTTGATCGGATTCAGCGTTAGTCTGCCGAGATTTTTCGCCGTGGGATCTCCCAGCTTATACGACACATAACCGTGCGCACACTCATGCACGGACAGTGCCAAAAGTACGCCCGGTATCGCCAAAAGATAGGATACAAGAGCATTCGGATTTGAAAAAATATCCAGCATTACGTATCATCCTTTATAAGAATATTTTAGGAAACTGTCACCTGATATATTCGGAAACCGCAGTGAGAAGCTCATTTTTCCCGATGCCTGTCTGTGAGGAGAACAGAATCGTGCGGATCCTCTCCGCCGCATACGGCGGCGACAGGAGCGGATGCGAGCAAAGCGCGTCAAAATTGGAATTCCGCGCCGTCGTGTTCAGCTTGTCGGATTTGGTCGCCACGACAAGATACGGCACGGCGTTCGCGTTCAGCCATTCGATCATCATATAATCGTCCTCGGTCGGACCGACCTTCAGATCGATGAGCTGAAAGACGGCACATGCCATACCGCTCTCGAGATAATCGTTGGTAAGGCCAGCCCATACGCGGCGTTCGCTCTCGGAACGTCTCGCATAGCCGTAGCCCGGCAGATCGACAAGATACAGCTTTTTATCGATTTCATAGAAATTAATCGTGATCGTCTTTCCGGGGGAAGAGCTCGTGCGCGCGAAGCTCTTTCTGCCGAGCAGCGTATTGATAAGCGAGCTCTTCCCGACGTTCGAGCGTCCCGAAAGAGCGATCTGCGGCAGTCCGTCGCGCGGGAACTGGTCGGCTCTGCCGGCCGTCATTTTAAGGACGGCATTCTGTGTATTGAGCATATTTTCCCTCTTTTTTTCTCTTCCGTTCAAACGGATCGCGCTCAAGGGCGAGCGTCAGCGCCTCCTTTGCGGAGGAAATGGACTTGATCTGAACGGCCGCCTTGACTTCGTCGGCAATTTCCGCAATATCGCTTTCGTTGTCCTTCGGAATCAGAATCGTCCGAACGCCGGCGAGATACGCCGCCATCGTTTTTTCACGAAGCCCGCCGATCGCCATGACACGCCCATGGAGCGTGATCTCGCCCGTCATCGCCACATCGCGGCGCACAGGGATCCCGCAAAGCTCGCTGACAAGCGCCGTCACCATCGTGACGCCCGCCGACGGGCCGTCCTTCGGAACGGCGCCCTCCGGAACATGAATATGAATGTCGTTCGTTTTATAGAAGTCGGGTTCGATGCCAAGCGCGGGCGAAAGACTCCGTATGTAGCTGATTGCCGCCTTTGCGGATTCCTTCATCACGTCGCCGAGCGAGCCCGTCAGCTCCAAATGTCCCGTACCGGGCAGCGCCATCGCCTCGATGCGCAGAAGGTCCCCGCCAAGCTCCGTCCACGCCATTCCGTTGACGATGCCGATTTCGTTTTCATCGGAAATCCGTTCGCGGAGCATTTTCTGTTCTCCGACGAAAGACGCAAGATTTTTAAGCGTCACGCGGACGCTTTTTTTCTCCCCGCAGGATACGGTTTTCGCTGCGCGGCGGCAGCACTTCTCGATGCAGCGCTCGAGGCCGCGCACGCCCGCTTCTCTCGTATAGCAGTCGATGAGCTCATAAACGGATTCGTCGTCCATCTTGAACATGCGCGCAAGAAGTCCGTGCTTTTTCATCTGCTTGGGAATCAGATGACGGCGCGCGATCGCGAATTTCTCCGCCCGCGTATAGGCGTGAAGCTCGATGATCTCCATGCGGTCGAGCAGCGGGCGCGCAATGGTATCGAGACTATTCGCCGTTGTGATAAACATGCAGTTTGAAAGATCGACGGGAATTTCCACAAAATTGTCGCGGAAGGTCTTATTCTGCTCCCGGTCGAGCACCTCCAGCATCGCGGACGCGGGATCGCCGCGCATATCGCTCGCCATTTTGTCGATCTCATCGAGCAGGATCAGCGGATTGCTGCTCTTCGCCTCGATCAGCGCGTTGATAATCCGCCCTGGCATGGAGCCGATATAGGTTTTTCTGTGTCCGCGGATCTCCGCCTCGTCATGGACGCCGCCGAGGGAGACACGGACAAACTTCCGGTTCGTCGCTCTCGCAATCGACGTCGCGATCGAGGTTTTCCCCGTCCCGGGAGGCCCCACAAGACAGATGATCTGCCCGCGCAGGTCGGGATTCAGCTTCAAGGCGGCGAGATATTCGATGATCCTTTCCTTGACCTTTTCAAGTCCCTCGTGGTCGTCGTCTAGGATCTTTTTCACCTCGGGGATATCGATCCTCTCTTCCGTGGAAACCGCAAACGGAACGTCGAGGCACACCTCGATATAGTTGCGGATGACGGTGTTTTCCGCCGAGCCGAACGGAACGCGCGAAAGCCGGCCAATCTCCTTTGTGAGCGCCTTTTTCACATAATCCGGATAACCGCCCTTTGCGAGCCGTTCCGTATATTCCTTGATATCGTCGTCGTCGAAATCCTCCTCATCCTCGCCCAGCTCCTCGCGGATGACCTTCATCTGTTCGCGCAGATAATAGTCGCGCTGATTTTTCTTCATGCGCTCGTCGACCTCGCGTTTGATGCGGACGCGCTCTTCCATAACGCTCTTTTCCGCTTCCAGCATACCGATGAGCTTTTCCGCGCGGGCGCACGGAGAGAATTCCTCCAAAATCTTCTGTTTGTCCTCCGGCTCCGGAATGAGATTTTCCGCCGCGAAGTCGCAGGCCGCGCCAAGATCGTGTATCGTGTCGAAAAGCAGCCAGAACTCCTTGGAAAATTTCGGCGCATATTTCGCAAACTCCGCGATGATGCTCCCGATTTCGCGCAGCAGCGCGCGGGAGCGAAGCTCCGTACCGGTCTCGATCACGAGCTTTTCGAGTATGTTCGCCGTCTGGAGCCTTTCGTCGCCGAAGCCGGTGAGAACCGCACGCCTTTCCGGCTCGATGATGGCGCGGAAGAGGCCGCTTTGGGTCTTGACCACCTGCTTGACTTTTGCGATAACGCCCACCGTATAGACGTCGTCGAGCTCCGTCACATCTTCAAGCGGATTTTTCTGGCAGACAAGAAAGACGGGCGAGCCCTCTTTCGCAGCGGTCTCCAGTATTTTTTTCGCCGGGCCTCTGTCCATATCGATGGTCATCGGAATCCCCGGAAAAGCCACGATGCGGCGAAGCACCGCGCACGGCATGGTATATTTTTTTATGGTTTCTGTCGTGATTGCCATATTTCATTCACTCCCCTTCTATGTGCCCGGGAGAGGGCACCTATGTGATGCGCCGCTGTGAAAGGCGCGTATCAGCAATGCTACGGCAACAGGAATGATATAAATCCCTATTTTAATTATTATATCACACTTTTATCCGTTTTTCCATACGTTTGCTCAAAATTATATGAACATATCATTACCAAATTTAAAACTAACGCGGCAGCCTAAATGCCTTCCCGTTCCGTCCAAAAAGCAGCCGCGCGCAGAATCCTGCAAAGGAACTCATTTTGCAGAGATTTTTACATACAGCGAGACTTCCCCAGCCATTCCCAAATTCAAGGAAAAAATGCCCATATTCTCCCCAGCCTCCGTTTTTACAAAAAACGCACCGTCAGCATGACCGCGCCGAGCACAGCCAAGACGATACCGGTCACGCGGTTGAGCGTTTTTGCCGGCGCCTTATTGGCAAATCTCGCCGCGACCTCGGCACCGACAAGTGTGAAAACGATGCACAGGATCAACGCTGTAAGATCGGGCATGGAGCCATCGATCCAAAAATGCGAAACAGCGCCGGTAAGCGCCGTAAAGGTCATGATAAAAACGCTTGTGCCGACAGCCGTTTTCAGCTCATATCCGAGCACGCTCGTCAGAATGAGCAGCATCATCATGCCGCCGCCCGCACCGACAAAGCCGCAGATAAAGCCGATGACAATCCCGCACAGAATCGATTGCAGAATCCTTGCTCTGCGGCTTTTCCCCTCGAGCTTTTCCTTTGTGGTCATGACCGGTTTCACGATGAATTTGACGCCGAGCAGAAGCGTCATAAAGATGGAAAACGTCCCCATCGTCCCGCCCGATATCTTGGACGCGGCAAAGCTGCCGACAAGGGTAAAAACCAGTACGGATGCAAGCATGACAAGCCCGTTTTTGATATCCAAATTTTTATTTTTCCCATAAGTATAAGCCGACGCCGCCGATGCCAGAACATCGGACGCCAGCGCGATTCCGACCGCCTCATAGGCGTCAAAGCCCAAAAAGGTAATCAGCATCGGAGAAATCACCGCCGCGGCGGAAAGGCCGGAAAGACCGGTCCCCACTCCCGCGCCGAGGCCGGCGACGATACATACGATGACTTTCACAAGCATAGGGTACCTCCCGCTAAAATTCCAAAGGATCGTCCGCAGAATCAGCAAAGCGCCGGAGCTATGCTCCGGCGCTTATCATCACAGATGTTAGGATTCGGAAGTGCCCGACTGAGGGATCTCCGGCGCACCCGAAATTCGGTCGAGAAGCATATCGGTGACAAGCGTCTCAATAAAGGAAAGCCGCATCACCTCTTCGCCGTAAAGACTTTCGATCTCCTTTGCCGTATATTCCACTCCATAATAAGAGGTATAATCGGCAGCAATCTGCTCAAGATCCGCCGTATAATCCTCATCGGTGTATTCGATGCCCAGCGCTTTCTGCGTCAGCTTGACAACGATATACTGATAAGCGGCCTTCTTTGCGGATTCCTCGATATAGGTCTTATCGCTTCCGTCCGGATACAGCATCTCCCTGACTTCTTTTTTCGTATACGTCATCCCATACTGTGCATAGGTCGCAACCATATCGGATACCTCGCGGTTGACATAGTTGGTATAAATTTTTTCAAACGCCGAGACCAGCTTATCCGGATAAGAAATCAGCTCGGAACGGTCATATACAAAATCCATCAGAGCATACTCCGAAAAGCTTTGGACACGGAATGCGTATTTCAATTCCCAAATGTTGCTAAAAGGCGTGTTCTCCGTGATCAGCGCGTTATCGTTGTAGACGTCCTTGATTTCGATGGCGAACACCGCTTCCTTGCCGGCCAGCGTCTCATCAAGCTCGTAATCCTCGGGGAACGTCACCGTGATTTCAAATTTCTCACCGTTTTTGTGACCGACAAGCTGGCTTTCAAAGCCGTCTATAAAGCCTGCCTCGCCGACGACGATCGAATAATTCTCTCCGGTACCGCCGTCGAATTTTTCACCGTCGATCGTACCCGTAAAATTCATCTTTACGGTATCGCCGTATTCGATCACGTCCTTGCTTTTTGCCACCGCGTTATAAAAAGATACGAGCAGATCGGAGATATAGCTGTCCGTATAAACTGCGGGAAGCGCCTTTTTGACCGTAACCGTAAATCTCACCGTTTCACCCGCAAGAGCGTCGTCCTCATAGTCCTCGTCAAGCTCCATGGTAAAGGAAAACGCCTCGTCGACCTTGACGGTCCTGCCTGTGGTGGTGCTGACGGAAACGTCGTCCACCTTATAGCATACCCCATAATCAAATGCAGAATTATCGGCATAGCGGTAAACATCATAGTCCTTGATATAATCCGCATCGTCATCATGCGTCCAAGCTTCGATCTCGGTCGTCGTCCCGTCCTCTCCGACAAGCTCGGCCGTCACAAAAAAATCGAGTGTATAGCCGGTCGTGGGATAGAACGATTTCGTCGTCTCCGAAAGCTGTTCTCTGTATGCCTCATACCGCTCGCAAAGCTCCTCATACGGGAAATCCGTGATATCGCCGAGCTTCACATAGGCGGTCAAATCCTCGTTTTCGATATCGAATTTTCCACATCCCGTGAACACTACGGCACACATGACAAGAGCCATGACAAGACAAATAAACTTTTTCATAGTTCCACCATCCAAACGAATTTACATTTTCCAAAAAATATAGGGTTTTTTAATAGTATCACACATTCGGCATAAATTCAACCTTTTTTTATGGAAAAAGCCAAACCGCCGCAATTCTTCACAAAAATTTCAACGTTTTTTCATTTTTTCGGAGAGATAAGCGAGCGACCGATTCAGCTTTGGAAGGTCGAGTCCGCCGTTCTCGGCGAGCACCGGAGACTCCAGCGTCACCGTGCCGCCGTGATAAGCCGGCATCTTGGCAAAAAGCGTCTCAAAATCGATGATTCCATCGCCGGGATGCAGGATCGGCCGCGTCACCCCCCACATGCCCGGCACGGTTTCACCGGAATAATCGCTGACGTGCAGGTGACAGATGCGCGGTTCCCATATCTCGCTTTCAAAGAAAGCGCCGCACTGAGCCATATAAGACGCATGGCGCGTATCGAACGTAAAGCCGGCCTGCGGAAACATCCGGGCGATCGAAAGAAGATTTTCAAGCGGCGTCGGCTTGCGGCACGGCACGTTTTCCACCGCGAGACGCACGCCGCGTTTATCGCAGATCTCATACAGCGCATCAAGCAGAGAAAGCGCCCCCGCAAGCTGCGCCTCGGAAAAACGTCCGTCCCACAGATGGAACACCGCTTTCCCCGCTCCCACGGCTTTCGCCATATCGGCATTCATTGTGAAAAGCCGGAGCCCCTCCCGTCTGTCCTCCTCTGAACCGAGGGAAAGGAGCGCGCCGACATCCTTTTCAAAATGGATGGTCGGCGTCGCCACGCCTGCCTTATCCAAGGCGTCCGCCACCTCGGGCAGTTTATCGTACCACGCTTTCAGCATCATCAGCTCGAAGCCGTCCGCCTCGACGGCGTTCCGATTTTCAATGATCACATGATAATCATACCCGTTCGCCCGGCCGACCATCGTGCCGGTCGAGCACAGAATCTGTGTCTCCATCGTTTCAGTTATAATAGCGGATATCCGCCACGACCTTTCCGAGAATGTATACCTCTTTTGTAAGAATGGGCTTCATCGTCTGATTTTCCGGCTGGAGGCGGAACATGCCGTTTTCCTTATAAAAGGTCTTGACGGTCGCCTCCTCGTCGATCAGCACAACGGCGATATCGCCGTTCTCCACATAGCTTGTGCGGTTCACAATCACATAATCGCCGTTCATGATTCCGGCCTCGATCATGCTGTCTCCCTTGATCCTCAAAGCGAAAAGCTCCCCTCTCGCCATGCCGTGCGGCGGGCAGTACTCGATATAGCCGTCGAAATTTTCCTGCGCTAAGATCGGAAGCCCTGCCGCCACCTGTCCGACGATCGGAACTCTGACGGACGGCTGTCCGGTCATGCCGTCCGCGTCCACGCGCAGGGTACGGCTTTTTCCCTGCTCCTTATGGATATACCCTTTCATTTCCAGCTTTGTGAGATAGGAATGGACCGTCGCCGTGCTTTTGATGCCGAGCGCCGCCTTGATATCGCGCACGGACGGCGCATATCCGTTCGCCTCCATGGTCTCGCAGATATATTTGTAGATTTCGTTTTCGCGTTCGGTCAGATTTTGCATGGATGCCTCCTTAAAATTATCACGTTCCGCCCCATCTCACAGCATGGAAAACAGCCGCTTCCGTTTTGCTTTTCTGTTTTTTCAAGCCATCCGATGAAAGCAAACAATACTTGCGGAATCAGTATATCATACTTTTTCAAAAAAATCAAACTTTTGTTCCGATTTTCAAAAAATATTTTCATTTTGTCAATTAAAAGCCTTTCGTCATATGATATCGTGATCCGATTTGCTCGGTATAAGGCAGTCGCAGAAAGGAAGGAGAGCGGTCTTTTGGAAATCGATTACGAGGCGATCGCAGGCTATGAAAGAATGACGGACTGCATAAACGCCATACTGGAAAAATACCCCCAAACGGAAAACGGCTACATCGGCACAAGCATCCTCGGACGCGGCCTTCTGTATCTGCGTCTCGGACACGGAAAAAGCGCATCCCTTTTTGTGGGTGCGCATCATGGAATGGAGCATATAACCTCGAATCTGCTCATCAAATTCATCGAGGATGCGCTCGCCTGCGAGCGTTCCGGCGCAAGAATCGCCGGCGGCTTCGACGTCCGCTATATCCTCGCGCATCGGTCGGTCTACGTCATTCCGATGCTCAATCCGGACGGTGTGGAAATCGAGACCGGCGGAGCCGAAACCGCAGGACTTCTGCGCGAGCGGCTCCTCGCCATGAACGGCGGGAACCACAATTTTGTATCATGGCAGGCCAACGCGCGCGGCGTGGACCTCAATCACAACTACGACGCAGGCTTTGCCGAATGCCGCAAGCTCGAGCATGAGCACGGCATTTATTCCGGCGGTCCGACGCGGTACGGCGGCGAATACCCGGAAAGCGAGCCGGAAACGGCCGCTCTTTGCAGGCTTACAAGATTTCTCACGCCGAATCTTCGGTGCGCCGTGGCGCTGCACACGCAGGGCGAGGAGATCTACTGGGACTATCTCGGCAAGGCGCCGAAAGGCTCCCGCATGCTCGCCGAATGCTTCGCAAACGTCAGCGGATATCGGGTATCCGCGCCCGACGGCATCGCGTCCTACGGCGGCTATAAGGACTGGGTCATCTCGGAGCTCGGGATTCCCGCCTTCACGATCGAATGCGGATACGGAAAAAATCCGCTTCCTCCTGCCGATTTTTACAAAATATACGAAAAAGTCCTGCCGATCCTGCTCACAGCCGCAGCTTTTTAGAAAAAAACACTTGCATTCGGCCACGGATTTCCGTTATAATGGAAATAAAGGAAAAATCATATTTGAAGATAAACCCGCAGCATGCTGCCGAGAAGCTCGTCCCGGTCGATTTTGCGGATGAGGCTTCTCGCATTTCGATGATTGGTGATATAGGTCGGATCCTCTGAAAGAATATATCCGACAAGCTGATTCACCGGATTGTAGCCCTTTTCCAGCAGCGCCTCATATACGGTGGTCAGGGTTCTCTTCAGTTCCTTTTCGCGGTCTTCCTTGATGGAAAAGGAGATGGTGGGTTCGGTATTGGCCATATTGTCACTCTCCCTTCTGTGCAAAGCTGTGGGCGGCCCGGTGCTGCATAGGGTGCGCCCGCCGGATGGGCAGGCGGCCCTAAATGATGCACTAATACTATTGTAGCGTAAAGCGCCGGGGAATACAAGGAGAAAAAGCGCAAAGAAACGAGTTTTCTCCCTGTTTTATAAATTTTAGGCGCGCAGGGTGATGCCATACTGCGAGAGCGCCTTGAGCGCTTTTTCGATGGCCTTATCGCATTCCTCCACGGTGAGGGTGCGGTCGGCGGCACGCAGCACCAGGGAATAGGCGACGCTCTTTTTACCGGCAGGGACAGGGGCACCGCGGTAGACATCGAACAGCTTGATCTGCTCCAGAATATTGCCAACGGCACCGGTGATGGTCTTTTCGATGGCGGCAACGGGCAGGCTCTCATCACAGATGACGGCCAGATCGCGGGTGGAGGCGGGGAAACGGGGCAGGGCGTGGTAGGTGGCCTCCGGCAGGCGGACAGCAAAGAGCAGGGCGATATCCAGCCGGGCGATCCAGGCGCGGCAGCCGATGCCGAAGTTCTCCAGCACGGTGGGGTGGACCTCACCGACCGAGCCGATCTCGACATCCCCAACGGTGAGGACGGCGAAGCGGCCGGGATGATAGCTGGGATGGGTGGAAACGGCGGTGTAATCGGCGCGGGGCAGATTCAGCCGGCTGAGGAGGGATTCCACGGTGCCCTTGAGGGTGAAGAAATCGGCCTCGCCGCCGTAGCAGCCTACCATAAGGACAGCCTTTTCCTCCGGCAGATCCTCGCCCTCGCGGGGAAGGTACTCGCTGGAGATCTCGTAGAGCCATGCTTCCGGATTGCGGTTATTGTAGTTGCGGGCCAGCGTATCCAGCATGCTGGGCAGCCCGGTGGTGCGCATGATGGAGGTATCTTCGCCGAGAGGATTGGTGATGACGACGGATTTGCGCATGGGATGATCGGCCGGCAGGCAGATCTTATCGTACATCTTGGGGCTCATAAAGGAGTAGGTGACGATCTCATCATAGCCCATGGCGATCATGGCGTTATTGATGCGGCGCTCGAAATCCTGCTCCGGGGTGACGATGGCTTCGGCGGTCCCCCGCAGGGCGGTGGTAGGGATCTTATCGTAGCCGTACATACGGGCTACTTCCTCGGCAATATCGGCCTTCTGCTCCAGATCAGCGCGGTAGCTGGGAACGATGCACTCATTGCCCACCACGGCGATCTCCAGGGGACGCAGCGATTCCACCATTTCCTCACGGGTGAGGGAGATGCCGAGGAAACGGTTCATCCAGTCGGCATCAAAGGGGACGCGGCGCAGGGTGTGGTTGGCGTGGTCGATATCGATGACGCCGGAAACCACCTCACCGGCGCCCAGCTGCTCCATCAGCTCCAGGGCGCGCAGCAGGGCGCCTTCGCAGTTCATGGGGTCCAGACCTTTTTCAAAGCGGCCGGAGGATTCGGTGCGCATGCCCAGCTTTTTGGCGGTGAGGCGGACGCTGCTGCCCTTGAAGCAGGCGGATTCAAAGACGATGGTATTGGTGTCATTGTGGATGCCGCTGTATTCGCCGCCCATAACGCCCGCTACGGCGCTGGGCTTTTCGGCATCGGCAATGACCAGCATCTCAGGGGAGAGCTCCCGCACGGTGTCATCCAGGGTGGTGATGGTCTCGCCCGCGGCGGCATTGCGTACCACGATCTGGCCGTCCTTGACATACTTGAGATCGAAGGCGTGCATGGGCTGGCCGTATTCCAGCATGACATAGTTGGTGATATCGACGATGTTATTGATGGGGCGGACACCGCAGGCACGCAGGCGCTCCCGCAGCCAGCGGGGAGAGGACGCTACCTTGATATTGCGGACGACGGCCGCCATATAGCGCTGGCAGAGCTCGGTATTTTCCACCCGGACCTTCAGCAGGTCGTTTACATCGCCGCCGGCGCCCTGTACCACGGGGGTATGCAGATGCAGCGGCAGGCGGTAGGTTGCAGCGGTTTCCCGTGCCAGACCAATGATGGAAAGGCAATCGGGACGGTTGGAGGTGATCTCGAATTCCACGACGGTATCATTGAGGCCGATGGCGGTGCGGATGTCCTCGCCGACGGCGCAGGCTTCCTGCAGGATGAAGATGCCGTCCTCGATAGCGTAGGGGAAATCGTGGGTGGTGAGGCCCAGCTCCTTGAGGGAGCAGAGCATACCGTTGGATTCCACGCCGCGCAGCTTGCCGCGGGTAATGGTGACACCGCCGGGCAGGTGGGATTTGTGCAGGGCAGCGGGGACCAGATCGCCCACATGGACATTCTGGGCGCCGGTGACGATCTGTACTGGCTCCGATTTTCCGACATCCACCTGACAGATCCACATATGATCGCTATTGGGGTGGCGCTCCATTGCCAGCACCTTGCCGACTACAACATTTTCGATCTCGGCGCCCTCTACCTCATAGCCCTCTACCTTGGAGCCGGACATGGTAAGCGCTTCGCAAAAATCATGAATGGGTGTATCTACATGGACGAATTCATCCAGCCATCTCATAGAAAGATTCATAACAGTTACCCCTCCTTTCCCTTAAAACTGCTCCAGAAAACGGGTATCGTTTTCGTAGAACAGACGCATATCATCGACAGCAAAGCGGCGCATAACGATGCGCTCCAGGCCGATGCCGAACGCGAAGCCGCTGTACTTTTCGGGGTCCAGTCCGCAGCCGGCCAGCACCTTGGGGTGTACCATACCGCAGCCCAGAATTTCGATCCAGCCTTCGCCCTTGCAGATGCGGCAGCCCTTGCCATGGCAGGCAAAGCACTGGACATCGACCTCGGCGGAGGGCTCGGTGAAGGGGAAGTGGTGCGGACGGAAGCGCACGACGGAATCTTCGCCGTACAGGCGCTTGATGACCGTTTCCAGGCAGCCCTTGAGGTCGCTCATGGTGATGCCCTCATCGACCACCAGACCCTCGATCTGATGGAAGATGGGGGAGTGGGTGGCATCCACGGCATCGCTGCGGTACACACGGCCGGGGGCGATAATGCGGATGGGGGGCTTGCGCTGCTCCATGGTGCGGATCTGTACCGGGGAGGTCTGGGTGCGCAGCAGCACCTTATCGGTGATATAGAAGGTATCCTGCGTATCACGGGCGGGGTGATCGGGCGGCAAATTGAGCGCTTCAAAGTTGTAGTAATCCAGCTCTACTTCGGGACCGGAGACGACATCGAAGCCCATGCCGAGGAAAATTTCCTTGATCTCATCCAAAACGAGATTGAGGGGATGGCGGTGGCCCTCCCGGACGGGTTTGCCGGGCAGGGTGACATCGATGGTCTCCATTTTGAGCTTCTGCTCGGCCATGGCAGCCTTGAGCGCGGCACCGCGGGCAGCCAGCTTTTCCTCGATGGCGGCGCGGACCTCCGGCGTATTCTCGGCACGGATGATGAGTCCGTCCACGCCGGAACGAATCTGCTCGTCCATCGCGCGGAGCAGCTCCTGCATGGTCATGGTACGCAGCGGCTGCTCGGTCAGTATAAACGCTGGATCGGCGATATAGCGCAGTGCCTTGCGAATGCCGCTGACGATCTGACGGTTGAAGTGCCCATCCGTCCATTGCGGAATGAGAATAGCCGCTTGCCTGCAATCTGCCGATTTCGGCGGCACTGGAGGCTGGTAGCCTAGTTTTTCTGCGGCACGGACAACTTTTTCGCGTATCATCGGATTGACGTTGGGGCGTCCGTGCAGCACACGGTCCACCGTGCCGCGCGACACACCGGACAGCTCTGAGATTTTTTGTATAGTAACTGCCATTGACACATTCTCCTTTTCTACTTCAAAGTATAGGGGAGGGCAGTACCGCAGTCAAGT
>URZF01000017.1 GCA_900552255.1 uncultured Eubacteriales bacterium
CTCGGAATCGAATATGTCATTGATGGTATCGGTTTTCTGGTTGCCGTATTCAGTGCCGGTCGAACAGCAAAGCTTATGGCTTCGGTGCGGCAGGGAGACACCTCGGAAAAAATCCGGAACCAGAATTGAAATCGACTCGCTTTTGTAAAAAATAGGAGGACATCATGGACGATAAACAGCGAACAGAGCGTTTCCGGCAGACAAAGGAAATGCTGGAAGAAGAGGGCTATGGCGGACAGGAGTGCACCATTTCTGTGCTTCGGGCCAATGTGATGGCATTTGTGACGGCCGGACCTGTTGCCGTTTTGTGCGCGCTTATTTTCTTTTTTGTAAACGACGGCATATCCTTTCGGTTTGACATATGGGAGCTTTTTGTCATGCTTCTCATTTTCATTGCGTCGATCTTTATCCATGAAGGACTGCATGGCCTCACATGGTCGCGTTTTTCAGAAAACGGCTGGCGGGATATTCATATCGGCGTCATGTGGGAAAAATTGACGCCGTTCTGCTGCTGTATGAAGCCCTTGACTTTCGGGAAATATCTCCTCGGTGGACTGATGCCGTTTTTGGTTCTTGGACTTGGATTGTTTCTGGTGGCTTTATTCGCGAAAAATGAAATGCTTTTGCTGTGTAGTTTATATAATATCCTATGTGCCGGCGGTGATACGACGATCGCTTGTATCCTGTTAAAGCATAGACATGCCGTTATCATCGATCATCCGACGGAGTGCGGCTTTTGGGCGTTTGAAAAAGAATGAAAAAAGGCTCGTGGAGGCTGTTTATGAGCCTCTCGCGAGCCTTTATGATTTTTTGTCCCACGGGCGTTTTCCCGCAAGATCCGCATAGATGGAAAGGTAACTGTCATGCCTTTCTTTTGCGATCTCCCCGCGCGCGACCGCTTCTATGACGGCGCAGTCCGTTTCCTTGGTGTGGGAGCAGTCCGTATAGCGGCAGCCGCCCAGATATTTTTCAAATTCCGGAAAGCAGTGCGGAAGATCCTCCACGGTATAAAAGTCGAATTCGATAAAATCCAGCATGGAGAAGCCGGGCGTGTCCGCGACATATGCGTTTTTGCCCGCCCCTGAAGGTGCCCGCATCGGATACAGCGTGACGCTGCGCGTGGTATGGCGCCCTCGTGCGATCTTTTCGGACAGTCTGCCGGTATCAAGAGAAAGCGACGGAAAAAGCGCGTTCATAAGCGTCGATTTCCCGACGCCGGAAGCCCCTGCAAACGCACAGATGCCAGTTACATCGGAGAGGAAGCTTTGCAGCGGGGCAATACCCGTGCCGTCCGCTGCGGAGCAGACGAAAACGGGAAAGCCGGCCTTATGATAGATTTCCGCATATTTTTCCGCAAGCTCCGGCGAAACATCGCTTTTGGTGACGACGACGACGGGCTTTATTTTTTCGTATACCGCGATGGAAAGAAGCTTGTCGAGATACAGCGTGCTCGGTTCCGGCTGTTTCGGAGCGAAAGCGACGAAAAGCGTATCCAAATTCGCGATCGGCGGACGGATCAGAGAATTTTTCCGCGGACGGATTTCCTCAATAAGGGCTTCTTCGCCGGGATGCTCCGGAGGGCGCACGGCTACGCGGTCACCGGCGAGCGGCGACCGGCCTTCGCGGCGGAAAGAGCCTCTTGCGCGGCAGCCGACAGTATCACCGGCGTCGGTCTTGACCGTATAAAGTCCGCCGATGCCGGATAAAATGATCCCTTCTGTTCTTTCGATCATAGGCGCAGAAATTTGATCGTTTCCGTGAGCATAGCGCGGAAAGAAAACCGTATCTGCTCCATATCGGCAAGAGGAAACGTGGTTTGTGCAAGCTTGCCGTTATAGAGCGTATTGAAAAGAATCACAAATCCGATGATGGCGAGAACTAAAAATGCAATACAGATTACGATGACGACGGAGAATGGGACGTATTCCGGCGACCGTTTTTTCTTTCTTACCGGAGCGGCGCTCTGCCGCTTGGGTGGAGGCGTGAGATTCGGCTTTGATGCACGTCCGGCGTTTTGCTCCTGTTTGTCCGGAAATACCGTGGTGCGCTTGATCGCGACCTCCGCCGTAGGCGTGCGGGGCGCGGGCGTCTGCTTCTGAAAGATCGTGGTCGGGTCCTTTTTGATCCGGTAGATATGGCGGAGCATTTGAGAGGCGCTCTGATACCGGTTCACGACATCCTTTTCCATCGCACAGAGAATGATCTGCTCGATGCCGAGCGGGAGCCTCGGATTCAGCCTTGTCGGCGGAATCGGCGTGTCGCTGATGTGTTTGAGCATGATGCCATAGGAGTTTTCCGCGAGAAACGGGAGCCTGCCCGTCACCATTTCATAGAACATGACGCCGAGGGAGTAGATATCGCTTCTCTCGTCGATTTTTTTGCCTTTGGCCTGTTCCGGACTGATATAGTAGATCGTACCGATGGCATGATCGACCATTGTGACCGTTTCCGCATTCGGAATTTTCGCGATTCCGAAATCCGCGACCTTGATGATACCGCCCTCCATGACCATAATGTTCTGCGGCTTGATGTCCCTGTGAATGACGCCCTTCATATGGGCGTGATCGAGGGCAAGCAGAATTTGGGAGATAAATTCCGTCGCCTCCCGCCAGTCAAGCGCGCCCTTGCGGTTCATATATTCGCGAAGCGTGATGCCGCTGATATATTCCATCACGATGAATTTGTGGTCGGTTTTGACCGATACATCGAGAATTTTCACGATATTCGGATGATTCAGCATCGCGACGGCCTTGGATTCGTTGATAAAGCGGCGCAGCGCCTGCGTGTTGTCGGAGATGGAATCCTTGAGCATTTTGAGCGCGACGCGCTTATTTGTCATGAGATCGGTGGCCTCATAGACGATCGCCATTCCGCCGACGCCGATGGTGCGGTTGATTTTGTATCGTCCGTCAAAGACCTCGCCGATGTTTTTTTTGAAGACGTCCATTTTCTTTCCCTCTCGATGCTCAGAATTTGGCGAGAACGGCGGTGATGTTGTCGGCGCCGCCCTTGGCGTTTGCATATGCGATGAGCATATCGGCTTTTTTGGATAGGTCGATCTCCGGAGAGGAGCGGGAACGGGACATGGAGCCATATAGGATATCGACAAGGATTTTGTTGTCCGCATAATTGGAGAGTCCGTCCGAGCAGAGAAGCAGATAACCGCTTTCCCACGGCTCGAGCGGCGCGCTGAAGAAGTCGACGTCGAGCTTTTCTCCGACGCCGACCGCGCGGGTAATCACATTCTTGCGCGGATAATATTTTGCTTCGTCCGGCGTCAGCTTGCCGTTGTCGATTAAGTACTGGACAAAGGAGTGATCCTTTGTGACCTGCTTGGCCTCATATCTTGTTACAATGTAAAGGCGGCTGTCTCCGATGTTGATGGCGTAGAACCAACCCTTAAAGAGGATCGCCGCGACGAGCGTCGTCCCCATTCCGTGATATTCGTCATATTGGCTGGATAGATGGAAGATCACCGAATTGGCTTCGGAGGCGGCGCAGACGAGCGTGTAACGGATAAATTCGAGGATTCGGTCGGGCTTTTCTTCAAGGCAGGGAGAGGCGATGATCTTGCTGCAAAAAACCTCGACGGCGTTTTTGCTCGCGATTTCCCCCGCCTTATGTCCGCCCATACCGTCGCACACGACGAGCAGTACGGCGTCGCCGCCCCAAATGCTGATGCAGCGGAAACTGTCCTGATTGATCTGCCGACGCATGCCGACGTCGCTTTTTCCGCAAAAATACATGTATGGATTCCTTTCAAAGGTTCAGATTTTTTGATAAAAATACATGGAACCGCTCTGGCGATTATTCCTTTTCCCCGGCGCGCAGCTGTCCGCAGGAGGCGTCGATGTCCGAACCGAGCCTGCGGCGCACCGTCGCCGTGATCCGGCGCGCTTCCAGCGCTGCGGCAAATTCCCGGACGCCCTGTCTGTCGCTGGGCTGAAAGCCGCGCTCGTGCACGGGATTCACCGGAATCAGATTCACATGGAGCGGCATGCCGGCGCAGTAGCGGTACAGCGTGTCCGCGAGCTTTTCCGCATCCTGCCTGCCGTCGTTTTTGCCGCGGACAAGCGTATATTCAAAGGAGATTCGCCGCCCGGTTTTTTCAAAATAATCGCGGCAGGCGGCGAGAAGCTCGGCGATGTTCCATCTTTTGTTCACCGGCATCAGGGATGAACGGGTCTTATCGTCCGCCGCGTGCAGGGAGATGGAAAGCGTGATCGGCAGATTTTCCTCCGCGAGGCGGCGGATCCCGTCCACAAGTCCGCAGGTGGAAAGCGAGATATGGCGGTAGCCGATGTTGAGGCCGTCGGGAGAGCCTACGAGCCGCAGGAATTTTATCACGTTATCATAGTTGTCGAGCGGCTCGCCGATTCCCATGAGCACGACGCCGGAAATCCGCTCGCCGGTATCTTTTTCAGCCGCTATAATCTGTGCGAGCATTTCGGAGGGAAGGAGACGTCTGGAAAGTCCCCGCAGGGTGGAGGCGCAGAAGGCGCAGCCCATCGGACAGCCGGCCTCCGTGGAAATGCAGAGCGTGTTGCCGTGCTTATATCGCATAAAGACGGATTCGATTTTTTCCCCGTCGTATAGCTCGAATAGATATTTGATCGTTCCGTCGGCGGAAACGAGCCTGCGCGAGACGGCCGCACCGGCGATAAAAGCAGTCTTGTCCAGCTTCTCCCGCAGTGTCTTCGGCAGATTTTTCATTTCGGAGAAGTCCGCGCCGCGTATCAGCCATTCCATGATTTGAGCCGCGCGGAATTTTGGTTCTCCGAGCGTCAGAATGAAATCACAAAGCTCGGCCTTTGTCATGCTTAAGATGTCTGCCTTGTCCATGTTTGATTCCTCATGCCGCATTTGCGGCGCAGATTTTGTTTAATCCTTCTTTTTAAGCTTTGCGATAAAAAAACCGTCCGTTCCGTATTCGTGCGGCAGAATTTCCAGTATGCCGTCCGAATGGAGCGTGCCCGCCTCAAACGGACAAAACGAAAAGTCCGAATGTTCGTTCAAAAATCGTTTGAGGACGTCATGATTTTCGGCGGGATTCAGTGTACAGGTGGAATAAACGAGGGTTCCGCCGTTTTTTAGGTACTGCGCGCTGGTTTTGAGAATCCGATATTGCAGCTCCGGCAGCTTTTGCACGTCGTTCTCCGATTTGTAGCGGATATCGGGCTTTTTGGCGAGCACGCCGAGTCCGGAGCAGGGAACGTCGCAGAGAATCCGGTCAAAGCGCGGCATATCTTCCCTTGAGACGGCTGCATTTTGTACGCCCGTTTCTATAATGGTGATTCCGAGTGAAGCGGCCCCCTTTTCGATTAGAGGGAGCTTGTTTTTGTGCAAATCGAAGGAGCAGATTCGGCCGGTGTTTTGCATGGCCATCGCCATGCCGAAGCTTTTTCCGCCGGGACAGGCGCAGGCGTCGAGCACGGCTTCTCCCGGCTGTATGTCCATCGCGAGGACGCACAGCGCGGAGGCTTCGTCCTGAACGAAGTATCTGCCCTCAAGCGACGAGAGCCTGTTTAACGGAAGCGCGCCGGCAAGCCGGATGCTATTCGGGGAAAGCGCGCTTTGTCGGGCGTCGATTCCGGAGGCTGCAAGGAGGGATAAAAATTCGGACGGCGTATTTTTTAAGGTATTGACCGTTAGCGTCATCGCAGGAGGGACGTTTAGGGTTTTCAATATCTTCTCCGCCGTTTCCACTCCGTAAGTATCGCACCAAAGCCGGCAGATCCATTCGGGAACGGAATAGAGGATGGAAAGCGCTTTGATGGGGTCCTTCGTTCTATCGGGGAGGGAAAGCTCCTGTTTCCGCCTGAGAAAGCTGCGCAGCACCGCGTTGATGAAGCTTTCGCTGTTCTTTTTGGCATAAAATCTGCCGGCAAGCTTTACGCTTTCGTTGACGGCGGCGGATTCCGGAATTTTGTTTATATAAAGGAGCTGATAAAGCCCGATGCGCAGGATCACGCGGATATTGATGTCGATTTCATGCTCCGGCCTGTCCGAGAGCATCGCGATATAGTAATCGAGCGTGAGCTTTCGTTCGATCACACCATAAAACAGCGCGGTATAAAGCGCTTTTTCGGCGCCCTCCAAATGATTGCGCTCGATCGAGTAGGAAAGCTCGATATTGGAGTAAACGCCGTGATTTTCGTATTTTAAAAGCGACAAAAAGGCGGCTTCTCTTGCGTTCATGTGTGTCTCCATACTGCATCCGAATTTTTTCGGGGGCGGCGTTTCTGAAAATTTCCGATCAAAGGAACCTGTCCTCCGGTGTGATTCTGCGGCCGCGGATAAAATCGCCCGCCGTCATTTCCTTTTTACCCTCAGGGATCAGGCGCTCGATGAGGATTCTGCCGTCCTTGCAGTTGACGGCGAGCGTGCCGGCTCCTTTTGCGGAAAGCGCGGATACCGTGCCGGGCGCCCCGTCCGGCGCATCGCCCGCGCATTTTGCCGCCGTGATTTTGACCTTGCCGGTGGGAAGCGTCGCTTCGGCGCCGGGGACGGGAGAGAACGCGCGGATTTTGTTGATGATTTCCGCCGCCGGCGCGTCAAAAGAGAGGAGCCTGTCCTCTTTTTCGATTTTGGCGGCATAAGTCGCAAGCGTGTCATTTTGCTTTTCGGCATGAGCCGTGCCGCGGAAAAGCTGTTCCATCACGTCGGTGATGAGCTCGGCGCCGAGCGCGGCGAGCCTGTCGTGGATTTCCCCGTAATTTTCTGTGCCGGTAAGGGAAAAGGAGGCTTTTTTATACATGTCGCCCGTGTCGATTCCCGCTTCCATTTTCATAATGGTGACGCCGACCTCCGTCTCGCCCGCGAGGATCGCGCGCTGAATGGGAGCCGCGCCGCGGTATTTCGGAAGCAGAGACGCGTGGATGTTGATGCAGCCGAAGCGCGGTGCGTCCAGCACATATGCGGGCAAAATCCGCCCGTAAGCGGCGACGATGATGATGTCGGGCGCACAGGCGTCGAGCGTTTCGCGGAAATTTTCCGCTTTCAGGTTGGCCGGCTGATAAACGGGAATCCCCAGGGACTGCGCCAAGATTTTGACCGGCGGCGGCGTCATGGCGTGTCCGCGGTTTTTCGGCGTGTCCTGTCTTGTCACGGCGCCGACGACTTCATTCGGATAGGCTTTCGCGATAGCGGCAAGCGCCGCCGCCGCAAATTCCGGCGTGCCCATAAACAGAATTCTCATGCTTCCTCATCCTCGTCGTAGTCTCCATCCTCGTCGGGATAGAGGATTTTTTCCGCTTTGTCGGTGTAGAGGATGCCGTCAAGATGGTCGATCTCATGGCAAAAGCAGCGTGCGAGCAGCTCCGTGCCCTCATAGGTCTGCATGACGCCGTTTCGGTCGAGCGCGCTCACGCGCACATAGGAGGGACGTTTGACGATACCTTGCTTGCCGGGGACGGAAAGGCAGCCCTCAGGTCCAGTCATCTCGCCGCTTTGCGCGATGATTTCCGGATTGATAAGCTCCAAAACCTCGCCCGGCGTGACCTCGATGACGACGATCCGCCTGAGCACGCCGACCTGCGGCGCGGCAAGGCCGCAGCCGTCCGCACGGCGCATCGTTTCGAGCATATCGTCGAGCAGAGTTTGGATTCTCGGAGAAATTTCCGTGACCGGTCTGCTCTTTTTGCGCAGAGCGGGATCCTTTTCCGTGAGTATTTTCAGTTGAGCCATGAAACTATCCTTTCCTTTTACGGCGTGCCGGGTTATGTGCTGGTGGGGTTGATATCGACCGCGAGCGTGATTTTTCCCTGCGCTTTTTTGCCGTATCCCTTGAGCATTTCAGAGAAAAGCGCGCGCGCGTGCTTGTTATTTTTGAATTTGATGACGATTCTCATTCGGTATTTGTTTTTTACTTTGAAAACGGGCGCTTCAAACGGTCCGAAGATGAGCAGCTTAACGTTGTCATTGCCCTCTTTTTGTCTTTCTCTCAGCTGTCCCGCGAAATCCGCGGTGAATACCCGCAGCTCGGTTTCCTCCTCCGCGGCGAAAGAGAAAACGGCGATATCGCAGAACGGCGGGAACACGAGCGCGCGGCGCACGGCGATTTCATTCTGGTAAAACGCATCGTAATCCTGCGCCGCCGAAAGCCGAATGGTTTCATTGTCGGGATTGAAGGTCTGTATAACGGCGGTGCCGCCGCCTCCGGTGCGGCCGGCGCGTCCGATGACCTGTGTGATGAGAGAGAAAGTGCGCTCGTTCGCGCGAAAATCGTCGAGGAACAGCGAATTATCCGCCGCAACGACGCCGACAAGCGCGAGCTTCGGGAAATTGTGTCCCTTGGCGATCATTTGCGTGCCGACGAGAATATCCGCGTCGCCGCGTCCGAATGCGGCTGTGATTTCGTCCTGTGAGAAGCGTTCCTTGGTGGTATCCGCGTCCATGCGCAGCACTCTTGCGTCCGGAAGGAACGCCGCGATCTCCTCTTCGATGAGCTGTGTGCCGAAGCCGGCAAACGCGAGGTGCTCGCTTCCGCATTTCGGGCAGAAATGCGGCGCCGGTATGCTGTATCCGCAATAGTGGCAGACGAGCTTTGAACCGCGCTTTGTCTTATGATGTGTCAGGGAAACGGAGCAGTTCGGGCAGAGGAGCGTCTCTCCGCAGGCACGGCAGGAGAGCAGGCTGTTGTATCCGCGGCGGTTTAGAAACAGCATGGACTGCATGCCGTTTTCATAGGTCTCGCAAAGCAGCTCGCGCAGCGTGGAACCGATATAGCCTTCGGGACTCTCGCCATGTGCAGCGAGACGCATATCGGCGATTTTGACGGCCGGAAGCGTATCGCCGCAGTATCGCCTGGTCAGTCTCACAAGCGTGTATTTGCCGGCTTCTGCCTCATGAAAACTTTCGACGCAGGGCGTGGCGGACGCCATCAGGAGCAGCGCGCCGTGTGCCGCGGCTCTGTGCTTTGCCACATCGCGCGCATGGTATTTCGGCGACATGTCGGATTTATAGGTATATTCCTGCTCCTCGTCGATGACGATAAGCCCGATATCGTCAAGCGGCGCGAAGATAGCGGAGCGCGTTCCGAGCACGACGGAGACCTCGCCGCGCCGGATCCTTTTGTATGCGTCGAAGCGTTCGCCGTCGGAAAGTCCTGAGTGGATCACGGCGGCGCGCTCCCCGAAGCGGGAAACGAACACCGCGACGGTCTGTCTTGTCAGCGCGATCTCCGGGACCAGCACGATGACGGATCTGCCGTCCGAAACCGCTTTTTCGCAGAGAGAGAGGATGACGCTGGTCTTGCCGCTTCCCGTGACACCATAGAGCAGGGCGGCATGCGGCTTTTTTTCGTCCATGAGGGATGCGAGCGTCCAAAATGCCTCCCGCTGCTCGTCCGACAGGGTGATTTCTTTGGTATCGGCCGGAATATCCTTGTAATGGTTGCGCAGGATCTCGGTTTTCGTGAGCGTGATGAGCCCTCTTTTTTCGAGCGCCTTGATGTGCGCCGGCTTGTAGCCCGCTTCGACGAGCGCCTTTGTGGGGACGCTTCCGTTCTCCGAAATTTCCGCGTAAAGGCGGCGGTAGGCCTCCGGCGTGCGCGGCTTTGTCAGAGACGCGGGATCCGCGTCCTCTTTGGGCGCTGCGATCTCCTCCGTGGCGCCGCGCGCTTCCTTGATGCGCATGTCCGCGGTGACATAGCCCTCGGACAGCAGTGTTTTGAGGGCGGGACGGACGTCTGCGCCGAATTCCTTTTCAAGCCGCGCTGCCGAGATCGGCGCATGCTGTGCGATAAAGGCGTAAATCGCCGCAGCCTTCGCGTTGAGGGAAAATTCTTCTGCCTTAGAGGCGGCGAAATAGTATTCGTCGGCGCGTTCAAACGCGCCGGCCGGGATCAGGCGGCGCACGGCATCACCGACGGTGCAGAGCGTCCGGTCGCATAAAAACCGGACGAGCGCCATCATTTCTTCGTTTAACGCGAGCTGTTCGTTGATGGGGGAGAGCACAGGCTTGAGCCGGCTGAAATCCTCCGTTTCTCCGATGCTTGTGACGAGCGCACAGTGCTTTTTGTTCGCACCGCCGAACGGAACCAAAACAAATTCACCGACGGTGAGCTCGGCGGTGATGTTTTCCGGGACATAATAGGTGTATTCGATGTCGAGATGATAGGGTACGTCGAGCAGACGGACGCCGAGCGTCCTGACATACGCTTCCATTATTCCGTTTGTCCGTTCTCGCTCTGCTTTTCTTCCGGCAGAATGACCCGATATTCCCCATGATATAGCTTTTGCACGGCGTTTTCCACCGCTTTGTTGTCGCGGATATCGCTTGCGATCAGAGAAGCGATGCTCTTGTCGGTCTTTTTGTCTGCGATCATTTTTTCCGCTTTTTCTCTTTGCACGACATATTCATCCGTGATCAGTCTTGCGCATTTTGCAGTTGCGATGACGAGCGAATAACGATTGAATTTTCCTTTTGTGAGCTGTTCGATGGACGGTGTAATCATAAGCTTCTCCCTTTGGCCTTATGGCGTTGATTTATTGAAAGAAATTGTCTTTGATATCGATATTGCGGAAGGTTTTGAGCGTTTCCGCTTTCAAAATGGAAAGAACGTCGCCTGCGGCTTCCTCTACGCCGTTATCGCGGTTGACGACCGCGTAATCGTATCGGTCGAAGCATTGGAGCTCAAATCGCGCTTTTTCCATTCTCTTGGCGATGATCTCCTCCGATTCCGTTCCGCGGCCGCGGATGCGGCGCATCAGCGTTTCGAAGTCGGGCGGGAGCACAAAAATCATCACGGCCTCCGGCATTTTTGTTTTAACCTGGAGCGCGCCCTGTACATCGATGTCGAGAATGATGTTTTTTCCGGCAGAAAGTGCGTCGTCGACGGGCTTTTTCGGCGTTCCGTAATAGTTTCCCACATATTCCGCATGTTCGAGCATTTCGCCCGCCGCGATTTTCCGTCTGAATTCTTCCTTATCGGTGAAGAAATAATGCACGCCATCGATCTCTCCAGGACGGGGCGCTCTCGTGGTTGCGGAAACGGAAAAATCAAATTCGGCAAGCTCGCGCACACGCTTGACGATCGTGCCCTTGCCGCTGCCGGCGGGACCGGATATGATGAAAAGCAGCCCTCTTTTTTTCATTGTCGCGCTCCTTTCCGTCAGCCCTCGTCGTCGCTTTCTTCTTCGTCCTCCTGCTCCGCCTGACCGTTCAGACGGGTGGAGATGGTTTCCGGCTTGATTGCGGACAGGATGATATGGTCGCTGTCCGTGAAAATGACGGATCTTGTGCGCCGTCCGCAGGAAACGTCGATCACGCGTCCTGCGTCGCGTGCGTCCTGAATGAGACGCTTGATCGGGGCGGAATCCGGCCCTACGACCGAGATCACGCGATGGGCGGCTACCATATTTCCGTTTCCGATGCTTATAAATTTCATATGAAAAGGATCCTCTCTTCCGCGGAATTACTCGATATTCTGGATTTGTTCCCGGATTTTTTCCAGCTCGCTCTTGATTTCCACAATGATTTTCGCGATTTCCACATTGCAGGCCTTGGAGCCGATCGTGTTGGTTTCCCGGTTGATTTCTTGAAGCAGGAAGTCGAGCTTGCGCCCGACGGGCTCATCCGCCTCGATGATGGCGTCGAAAGCCTCGAAATGGGAAGCGAGCCGCACAAGCTCTTCGTCGATGGCGATTTTGTCGGCAAAGAGAGCGCATTCCGTGATCAGCCGGCTTTCATCCACCGAGACGTCGCCGAGCAGCTGCTTGATGCGGGCTTCCAGCTTCGCGTATTGGTTTTTTACATCAGCTTCGGATAAAGGCGCGATTTTTGAGGTCAGTTCCTCGATGCGGCGGCGCTTCGCGAGAATATCCGCTTTCATGTTGGCGCCCTCCCTCTCGCGGGAGGCGATAAACGCATCCGTCGCTTCTTCCAGCACGGGGAGCAGGTTCTGCCATTCGCGCTCCGAATCGCTGTCCGCCCGTTTGATGGCGAAAATGTCGCGGTTCGAGGCGACGGAGGTTGTCGTGATGTTTTCCGGAAGTCCGAATTCCGTCGCGAGACGGCGCAGCGCCGCGATATAGCTTGCCGCATATGCGGTATCCAGCTCGACGGATATACCGGTTTCCTCCAAAATATCGATGGATACGAAAATTTCTATTTTCCCGCGGGAAATTCCCCTCGATGAAAGATAGGATTTGATTTTTTCTTCCAAAAAGCCGAACAGTCTCGGCAACTTTACGGTACAGTCGAGATACCGGTTGTTGACGGATTTGATTTCCACAAGGATGTCGCGTCCGCCGACCTCTTTTTTCGACCTGCCGTATGCCGTCATGCTTTTGATCATGTGTGGCGCCTTTCCATAAGAGTATAATTATAATATTATTATATATTATAGCCCATTTTAGACAGGCTTGTCAACCGCTTTACGGGGAAAACGTCTTTTTTTTGAATAAAAGAAAAGAGCTTTCATTCTCATAGGTATGGCTTGTAAGGCTTTGTTGCAGGGATAGAAAGTCAGCCGGGGTTTTCTATTATCTTTGGCACAACAAGATTTATAATGAAAACAAACAAAACATGGCTTGACAAGTAAAGTGTTTTTATGATATAATAACAATGCGGAGGGTTGATCCGATCTTTCGCGCGGGGACGGCACCCATCATAAAAAACAGAAAACAGCGGTCCGGCATACCATAGCCGGTGAAAAATCGAATCAAAGGGGGAGACACCCATTGCAAAAAACGGTACAAGTTGTCGATGAAGCCGGTATGCGGTATGAAGCGACCTGGGAGAGGCGGGCGAGAGGGCTCGTCAAAAACGGCAGGGCGCGCTTTATCGATGAGAACACGATCTGTCTTGCGTGTCCGCCGAACAAACAAAACATAATTTCGGAGGATATGAAAATGACGAATACAGAAAACATAAAAGAAAACAAGCTTACAGCGGAAGCTGCGGCAGTAGAGGAAACGGCGCTGACCGCGAAATATTCCTTGGAATATGCGCTGGAACAGATTGGAAGGATTGCAAACGATATGTCCGTTGTCATGAAAGCGTTGGATACCATCTCCACGATGGAAAACGAGCCGACCTTGGAAAACGGCGGCTCCGCGGATGAACTCGCCAAGGCTGCTGCGGACATCGTTCGCTGCCGCGAAGTCACAAACCAAAAGCTCATTGCGTTTTATGAGAAAGTGGTGGAGGACTGCAGGCCGCGACGCGAGGATCGGCAGTCCACCGAGCTTTGAATTGCGTGCAGACGTGCACCGGGTACGGAAAGACCCTGTGTGATTCGGTCTGATTTTGCGCAGTTTATAGGAACATATAAGATAAAAAGCCCCGTCCTTCGACGGGGCTTTTTTCATGAAAAAATTTGGAGGAGACTGCATTTTCCATACGAACCGAGAATGCTACGGCAAAATTTCTCCAATCTGACGATTGAGCGCATCCACATCAGGGATGGCGGTCGGATCGTTTGTCAGATCATATTCTATTTTTAGGGATAGAATCCGCGATACGCTTTCATTCAGGCGTTCCTCCGAAATCCTGCCGCTTTCCACGGCGGCGCAGAGGGCGTCGTAGGCTGTTTTCAGATTCTCCGCCTCGTGGCAAATGAGCAGCAGATCGCAGCCTGCCGCGACGGCGCGGACTGCCGCCTCCCCGATGCCATAGGTTTTGGAAATCGCACCCATGGTAAGATCGTCGGTGCAGACTACGCCGTCGAAGCCCATCTCTTCCCGCAGTATTTCCGTGACGATGGTGTGGGAAAGGGTGGCGGGATTCTCCGGATCTAAACTTGTCATTAGAATATGTCCTATCATGATGGCAGGAACGCCGGTATGGATCGCTTCTCTGAAGGGAACCGCATCGGTTTGATTCCATTCTTCGCGTGTTTTGTCGATGACGGGCAGCTCCGTGTGGGAATCGGTCGCGGTGTCGCCGTGTCCGGGGAAATGCTTCCCCGCGGCGATAACGCCGGTATCCCGGAGCCCGCCGGCGACGAGCGCCGCCGCCCATGCGGCTGTCTCCGGAACACTGCTGTAGGCGCGGTTGCCGATGACGGTATTGTTCGGATTGGAGAAAACATCCATGACGGGCGCGAAATCAAGGTTGAGGCCGAATGCGGCGCATTCGGCGCCGAGGGTATTGCCAAGCCGGGTCAAAAGGGTGGGATTCAACAGGCTTCCATAGGTATAAGCAGAGGGAATATCGGTGATTTCCGGCGGCATGCGTGAGACCCTGCCGCCTTCCTCATCCACGCAGAGAATGAGCGGGATATAATCGCCGTTCAGAGCTTTTAATTGATTGGTGAGTGCTGTCAGCTGGCGGCTGTCCGACACGTTTCTGCCGAACAGAATGATGCCTCCCACCTGATAATCCGCGACTGCCGATGTGCCGTCCGCACCTGCCTCGGTGCCGGCGATCCCCGCTACCAAGAGCTGAGCGATTTTCTGTTCCGTTGTCATTCCCGCCAGTATTTGCTCTGCCGGCGAAGGTGCGGCAGTCGTCTCCGACTCGGTTGTGCTGGAGGACGTTGTGGAAGCATCCTGCGGCTTTTTCCCGCAGGATACTGTAAAAAGCAGAGCGAGCAGCGTAAAAGCCGCTATTATTTTTTTGATTTGCATAAGAATTCCTTTCCGGCGCTCCTAACTGAAACATGCAATTTATGCTGTGCTTGCACAGGAATTATTTTGTGCTAAACTTATATAATTAAATCCGCCGTTTGCACGTTTATTATCCTTTGCAGCGACGCGAGCGGCATTTCCACCT
>URZF01000018.1 GCA_900552255.1 uncultured Eubacteriales bacterium
GCCGTGAAAACGGGGAATTTTCGCAGAGTATGTCCGATAAACGGGCGACGGTTTTGTTTCATGAACAGCTGTGTTCCGGATATTGCGCCGCGTGCGGCGTCAATCCGAAGATGGAATGCATGATGCCGGAGGACCTCCGGCTTTTCCTTAGGGCGAGAGGAAACGCCCGGGATGGTGTTCGCGCGAAACCGAGCGAGCTGTGTGGCCATGCGGCGCATATGGCTTCGCCGCCGCCAATTCATAATAATTTAAGGAGGCAAAATCAAGTGGCAGTTAGTGAAAAAATCAGAATCAGACTGAAAAGCTACGATCATACGCTGGTCGATGCGGCCGCGGAGAAGATCGTGGAGACCGCGAAAAGAAACGGCGCGACCGTATCCGGTCCTATCCCGCTTCCCACGGAGAAGGAGATCATCACGATTCTCCGTGCTGTTCATAAGTATAAGGACAGCCGCGAACAGTTTGAGTACAGGACCCACAAGAGACTGATTGATGTCATCAAACCGTCTCAAAAAGCCATCGAGGCGCTTACATCCCTCGAACTTCCGGCCGGCGTCGAAATCGAAATCAAACTTTAATTATAAATAAGTAGATTTCCGGCGGGGCATGTGCGGAAATTAAAATCCTGTTTCCGCGTGTGATCCGGTTGGTCAAGTTGACCCGCCCGCAGAAGCTGCGGTGGTCAACCAATAACCTTACAAGGAGGAAAAGAAATGAAAAAAGGTATCATCGGAAAGAAAATCGGTATGACACAGGTTTTCGACGAAGTTGGAAACGTCATTCCGGTTACCATCATCGAAGCCGGACCCTGCGTGGTCGCGCAGAAGAAAACCGTCGAGAAAGACGGTTATTCCAGCGTTCAGCTCGGCTTTGAGGACATTGTTGAGAGAAAGCTCAACAAAGCGGAAAAAGGTCACTTCGCGAAAGCGGGCGTGGCGATGAAAAAGCATCTGAAGGAGTTCAAGCTTGACGACGCAGATTCCATGAACGTCGGCGATATCGTATCTGCCGACACCTTCGCGGCCGGCGACAGAGTGGATGTCACGGGCATCACCAAGGGCCGCGGCTATTCCGGCGTTATCAAGAGATGGGGCTGCCACAAGCTTCGCATGACGCACGGCGTGGGACCTGTTCACCGTCAGCCCGGCTCCATGGGCGCGAACTCGACGCCGTCGAGAATCTTCAAAAACAAGAAGATGGCGGGACAGTACGGAAACGAGCGGGTGACGGTCCTCAATCTCGATGTCGTCCGCGTCGATGCCGACAAAAATCTGATCGCCGTTAAGGGCGCCGTTCCGGGCGCCAAGGGCGGTATCGTGTTCATTCGCAACACGGTTAAAGCGTGAGAAGGAGGAAGAAACGATGCCTAACATGAAAGTTTTGGACATGACCGGCAAGGAAGTCGGAACCGTGGAGCTTGCGGATTCCGTGTTTGCCGTCACAGTCAATGCGGCAGTGCTTCACGCCGCCGTCAGGGCGTACCTTCTCAACCAGAGACAGGGCACGCAGTCGACACTTACGAGAACCGAGGTTTCCGGCGGCGGCAAAAAGCCGTGGAGACAGAAGGGCACGGGCAGAGCGAGACAGGGCTCCACGCGTTCGCCTCAGTGGACGCACGGCGGCGTTGCGCTCGGGCCGAAGCCGAGATCCTATCGCACGGACCTCAACAAGAAAGTGAAGAGAATCGCGATGAAGAGCGCGTTCTCAAGCAAGGTCGCGGACGACTCGCTTGTAGTCGTCGATGCGATTACTACGACCGAATTCAAAACCCGCACGATGGTGAATATGCTTTCCGCCGTCGGCGCGTCCGGAAAGGCGCTTGTCGTTCTTCCTGCGAAAGATGAAAAGGTCGTCAAAAGCTTTGCCAACATCCCCGGCGTAAAGACCGCATATATCAATACGCTGAATGTATACGACATCTTAAACTGCGACAAGCTTGTTGTCGCGCTGGATGCCGTCAAAAAAATCGAGGAGGTGTACGCATAATGAAGTTTGCTCACGATATCATCGTAAGACCGATCATTACGGAACAGAGCCTTGAGGCTACGAAGTCCAAAAGATACACCTTTGAGGTTCAGAAGAACGCGACCAAGCCTGAAATCGCACACGCGGTTGAGGAAGCTTTCGGCGTTACGGTTGCGGACGTCAACACGATCAACATGAAGAAAAAACCGAAGAGACTCGGCGTTCACTCGGGTTACACAAAGGCTTGGAAAAAGGCCATTGTCACGCTCAAGGCGGATTCAAAATCCATCGAGTTCTTCGACGGCATGATTTGATAAGGAGGAGGAAAGAGAATGGCTACGATCAAGTATAAACCTACGACTCCTGCAAGACGTAATATGTCGGTGCCGGATTTCGCGGAAATCACGAAGTTCTCCCCCGAAAAGAGTCTTGTTGAGATCAAGAAAAAACATGCCGGCAGAAACAGCTACGGCAGAATCACTGTCCGTCACAAGGGCGGCGGCAACAAACAGAAATACAGAATCATCGATTTCAAGCGCGCTTATACGGACGAGGCCGCGACGGTTGTCGGCATCGAATACGATCCGAATAGAACCGCTTACATCGCGCTTCTTCAGTATGAGGACGGAACGAAGAAATATATCATCGCTCCGGTGGGACTCAAAGACGGCGACAAGGTATATTCCGGCGCCGATGCGGATATCAAGCCCGGCAACACGCTTCCGATTGCGAATATTCCGGTCGGTACGTTCATCTACAACATCGAGCTGTATCCCGGAAAGGGCGGTCAGCTTGTCCGTTCGGCAGGCGCTGCGGCTCAGCTGATGGCGAAGGAAAACGGAATGGCTCAGGTCAGACTTCCTTCGGGTGAGGTTCGCCTCATCCGTCTCGACTGTCGCGCACAGATCGGTCAGGTTTCCAACATCGATCATGAGAATGTCAAGATCGGTAAGGCGGGCAAGACGCGCCATCGCGGCATTCGTCCGACGGTTCGCGGCTCCGTTATGAACCCCTGCGATCACCCGCACGGCGGCGGTGAAGGCCGTTCCCCGATCGGCCGTCCTTCTCCTGTAACCCCGTGGGGAAAGCCCACCAACGGTTATAAGACGAGAAACAAGAAGTCGAGAACTGAGCAGTTCATCGTAAAACACAGAAACGGTAAATAAGGAGGAGGCATTGAAATGAGCAGAAGCCTTAAAAAAGGACCTTTCGTCGAGGAAAAGCTCTATTCCAGAGTTTGCGCCATGAACGAAAAGGGCGAGAAAAAGGTATTGAAAACATGGTCTCGTGCTTCCGTGATATTCCCCGAATTTGTCGGACATACGATTGCGGTTCACGACGGCAGAAAGCATGTTCCGGTCTATGTGACCGAGGATATGGTCGGACACAGGCTCGGCGAGTTTGCGCCCACGAGAACATTCAAGGGCCATGCGGGTTCAAAAACATCAAACAACGGTAAATAATCTCGCACCAAAGCGAAGGGAGGCAAAATCGAATGGAATCAAGAGCATATCTCAAATATGCCAGAATATCCCCGCGCAAAGTACAGATTGTGCTTGACCTCATCAGAGGGAAGGATGCGGGAGAAGCGATGGCAATTCTTAAAAACACTCCTAAATCTGCGAGTGAATACCTCATCAAGCTGTTAAAGAGCGCGGTTGCGAACGCAGAGCACAATTTCAGCATGGATGTAAGCAGACTTTACGTTTCCGAATGCTTCGTCTGCTCGGGGCCGACGCTGAAAAGAATCATGCCCCGCGCCAAGGGAAGCGCGGACAGAATCCTTAAGAGAACCAGTCATGTGACGATCGCTCTTAAGGAAAGAGAAGAAGCTTGAAAAGGAGGTAGGAAGAATGGGTCAGAAGGTTAATCCGCACGGTCTGCGTGTCGGTGTTATCAAGGATTGGGATTCAAGATGGTTCGCCAAAGACGAGGATTTCGGCGATACGCTTGTTTCCGACTATAAGATCAGAAAATATCTCAAAGAAAAACTGAAGACCGCAGGCGTTCCGAAGGTCGAAATCGAACGCACGGGCGCCGGCGTCAAGGTTCTCATCCACTGCGCAAAGCCCGGTATCGTCATCGGACGCGGCGGCTCGGAGATCGAAAAGCTCCGTGCGGCGCTTGAGAAAATGACCGGCAAATCCGTCAGCGTGAACGTTGTCGAGATCAAAAGCCCGGATCTCAACGCGCAGCTCGTCGCAGAGGCGATTTCGGAGCAGCTCGAGAAGAGAGTTGCGTTCCGCCGCGCGATGAAGCAGGCGATCGGCAGAACTATGCGCATGGGCGCGAAAGGAATCAAAATTTCCGTTTCCGGACGTCTCGGCGGCGCCGAGATCGCGAGAAGCGAGCACTATCATGAGGGCACCATCCCGCTTCAGACGCTCAGAGCCGATATCGATTACGGCTTTTGGGAAGCCAACACCACTTACGGTAAAATCGGCGTAAAGGTTTGGATTTACAAGGGCGAGGTCCTTTCCGGCAGAGCCGGCGCTACGGTTCAGACGGAAGCTCCTGCGGAAAGACGCGAGAGAAGAAACGACAGAAACAGAGGGGATCGCCGCGGCGGAAACAACAGAAATTTCGGCGGCAACGGAAGACAGGCGAACACCGGCGCTTCCAGGGGCCCCAGAGAAGGAGGCAGAAGAAATGTTGTTGCCAAAGAGAGTTAAATACAGACGTGTTCAGCGCGGCCGCCTGAAAGGCAAGGCTACCCGCGGCAACACCGTTACCTATGGCTCCTACGGTCTGGCGGCGCTTGAGCCGGCATGGATCACGAGCAATCAGATTGAAGCTGCCCGTATCGCTATGACACGTTACATCAAGCGTGGCGGACAGGTTTGGATCAAAATTTTCCCCGATAAGCCGATCACCGAGAAGCCGGCCGAAACCCGAATGGGCTCCGGTAAAGGTTCTCCCGAATACTGGGTGGCGGTCGTAAAGCCGGGAAGAGTTATGTTTGAGATGGACGGCGTTTCCGAAGAGGTCGCCAAAGAGGCTATGCGTCTTGCGTCGCACAAGCTCCCGATCAAATGTAAATTCGTGAAAAAAGAAGAAGCAGGGGAGGAATAAACCAGTGAAAGCTACAGAACTGAGAAACATGACTTCCGCTGAACTCACCTCAAAGCTCAAGGAACTGAAAAGCGACCTTTTCAAGCTTCGCTTCCAGAATGAGATCAATCAGCTCGACAATCCCCACAAAATCTCCGATGTCAAGCGCGATATCGCGAGAGTGATGACGGTCCTTCGCGAGAAGGATGCGGAATAAGCCATAGAGAGGAGAGAATGTCATGAGTGAAGTTGTAGAAAGAAATCTCAGAAAAACGAGAGTCGGCAAGGTCGTGAGCGATAAGATGGACAAAACCATCGTCGTTGCGATCGAGGATAATGTGAAGCATCCGGTCTATGGCAAGGTCATCAAAAGAACGGTAAAATTCAAGGCGCACGACGAGAACAACGAGTGCGGCATCGGCGACAAGGTCATGATCATGGAGACAAGACCTCTTTCCAAGGATAAGAGATGGCGTCTTGTCGAAATCATCGAAAAGGCAAAATAAAATTCATAGTGCAAGGTTAGAGCGAAATATCGCAACCTGTGAGATGTGAATACCAAAGGAGGAAAGCACAATGATACAGCAACAATCATTGATGAAAGTCGCCGACAACACCGGCGCGAAAGAGCTTATGTGCATCAGAGTGCTCGGCGGTACCGGAAGAAGATACGGTAATATCGGGGATGTCGTGGTCGCCTGCGTCAAAAAAGCGGCTCCTGGCGGAACCGTGAAAAAAGGCGAGGTCGTCAAGGCTGTCATCGTCCGTTCTGTCAAGGGTATCAAGAGAGCAGACGGCTCGTATCTCAAATTCGACGAGAACGCCGCCGTCATCATCAAGGAAGATAAAACGCCGAGAGGCACCCGTATCTTTGGGCCTGTGGCAAGAGAGCTGCGCGAGAAGGATTATATCAAGATCCTGTCGCTGGCTCCGGAAGTACTGTAATGGAGGAATCGAAAATGAATAAGGTTCATGTAAGAAGAGATGATACCGTTATCGTAATTTCCGGCGACGACAAGGGCGCGAAGGGAAAGGTCATCGCGGTATCACCCGACGAACACAAGGTCATCGTCGAGGGCGTCAACGTCCAGACGAAGCATATGAAGCCCAGAAAGCAGGGCGAAGCGGGAGGCGTCATCAAGGTGGAGGGCGCTATGCACGCCGATAAGGTGGCTCTTTACTGCTCGAACTGCAAGGCAGGACGCCGTTCCAAGATCAAGGTCGAGGACGGCAAGAAGATCCGCGTTTGCGCAAAATGCGGACAGAAGATTTGATGCGGAGGTAACGGAAAATGGCAAGACTTAAAGATTATTACAGATCAGAAGTCGCTCCCGCATTGATGAAGAAATTTTCCTATAAGAGCCCGATGCAGATCCCGCGTTTCGATAAAATCGTCATCAACGTGGGTGCGGGCGATGCGAAGGACAATGCAAAAGCGATAGACAATATCATCGAAGAGATCACGGCGATCACCGGTCAGCGGGCTGTCCCGACCTATGCGAGAAAGTCGGTTGCGAACTTCAAGGTCAGACAGGGCATGAAGATCGGCGTCAAGGTGACGCTGCGCGGCGACAGAATGTACGAATTTATGGACAGACTGTTCAATCTCGCGCTGCCGCGTGTACGCGACTTCAAGGGAATCAATCCCAACGCCTTCGACGGCCGCGGCAATTATTCGCTCGGCATCAAGGAACAGCTGATATTCCCGGAAATCGAGTATGACAAGGTCGATAAAATCAGAGGCATGGACATCGCCTTTGTTACGACGGCGTCTACCGATGAAGAAGCAAAAGAGCTGCTCGAGCTGATGGGCGCTCCGTTTGCGAAATAAGTTAAGGAGGTAAGAAGAATGGCAAAAACTTCAATGAAGGTCAAACAGCAGAGACCGCAGAAGTATTCTACAAGAGAATATAACCGCTGCAAGATCTGCGGAAGACCGCACGGTTATCTCCGCAAATTCGGCATTTGCCGTATCTGCTTCCGCGAGCTTGCTTACAAGGGTCAGATCCCCGGCGTAAAGAAAGCCAGCTGGTAAGCTTACGGGGAGAGCGGTATGCGCTCTCATCCGAAGAAAAATGCTCCGATCTTGTCGAAAGGAAAGCGTCAGTGCTTTAACCATCGGCTCGCCGCCGGCAGGAGCCGGCAGCAAGGATTCGGCGAAGGGAGATTTTCTCCCAAAACCAAGAAAACACTTGCATAAAAGGAGGACATAACAATGCAAATTTCAGACGTAATTGCAGATATGCTGACACGTATCAGAAACGCGAACAGCGCCAAGCATGAAACCGTTGACATTCCCGCTTCCGGTATGAAGAAATCGATTGCCGATATCCTCAAAGAGGAAGGCTATATCGCCAGCTATCAGATCATCGAGGACGGCAAGCAGGGTGTCATCCGTATCACGCTCAAATACGGACGCGGCAAACAGAAGGTCATTCAGGGACTTCGCAGAGTATCCAAGCCCGGACTTCGCATTTACTCCAACTGTGAGGATATGCCGAAGGTCATGAACGGACTCGGGATCGCAATCGTATCCACATCAAAGGGCGTTATGACCGATAAAAAGGCTCGTGAGCTCCATGTGGGCGGCGAAGTTCTCGCCTTTGTATGGTAATGGGGAGGTAAACGGACATGTCAAGAATTGGAAGAAAAGAAATTGCCGTTCCCGCCGGTGTTACCGTTACAGTGGATGACAGCAATGTCGTCACGGTCAAAGGACCGAAGGGAACTCTCAGCACACAGATTCATAAAAATATCGGCGTTTCCGTCGACGGCGCGGTAATCCATGTGACCCGCCCCGATGACGAGCGCGAGAACAGATCGCTCCACGGCCTTTCCAGAACGCTCGTCGCCAACATGGTGGAGGGTGTGACAAACGGTTATTCTAAGACGCTCGAAATCGTCGGCGTCGGTTATAAGGCGGCTAAGTCCGGCAAGACGCTCACGCTCAATCTCGGTCATTCCCATCCGATCGTATTTGAAGAAAAGGACGGCATCACGTTTGATGTTCCGAACTCCACGACGGTCGTCGTAAACGGAATCGACAAGCAGACCGTGGGACAGATCGCCGCGCAGATCCGTGAAAAGAGACCGCCTGAGCCGTATCTCGGCAAGGGTGTCAAATATGCTGGCGAGCACATTCGCCGTAAAGCCGGAAAAACCGGTAAATAAAGAAAGGAGTGGATCACAATGGTATCTAGAAAAGACAGCAACAAAGCACGTCTTGTTCGTCATAAGAGAGTACGCGTCAAGATTTCCGGTACGCCCGAGAAACCCCGTCTTTGTGTATATCGTTCTCTTTCCAATATCAACGCTCAGATCATCGACGACGTAAACGGCGTGACGCTTGTATCCGCATCCACCCTCGAAAAGGTATTTGAAGGTAACGGCGGAAACAAAGACGCAGCGAAGGTGATCGGCAAAACCATTGCCGAGCGCGCGCTTGCAAAAGGCATTACCGAAGTGGTGTTCGACCGCGGCGGATATGTATATCAGGGAAGAGTAAAAGAACTTGCAGAAGGCGCCCGCGAAGGCGGACTTAAGTTCTGAGGAGGAGGAAGGACATGGCGAAAAGAATTGATCCGGCGACGCTTGATCTGAAAGAGGTCACCGTTGCCACCAACCGTGTTTCCAAAACCGTTAAGGGCGGCCGCATCGCACGCCAGACTGCAATCATGGTTGTAGGTGACGAAAACGGACATGTCGGCTACGGTCTTGGAAAGGCGTCCGAATATCCCGAGGCGATCCGCAAGGGGATTGAGGATGCAAAGAAAAACATCATCGAGGTATCCCTGAAGGGTACCACCATCCCGCACGAGGTGATCGGCGAGTATGGCGCGGCGAGAGTGCTTCTCAAGCCGGCGGCTCCCGGTACCGGCGTTATCGCGGGCGGTACGGTACGCGCCGTCGTGCAGATGGCGGGTATCAAGGATATCCGTGCAAAATGTATTCGTTCGAGCAATCCTTCCAATGTCGTCAAGGCGACCTTTGAAGGACTGAAAGCGCTTCGCACGGCCGAGGAAGTAGCGGCTATGCGCGGTGTCGACAAAGATGCACTGAAATAAAGGAGGCGGACGGAGATGGAACAAATCAAAATCACACTCACCGGAAGCCTTATCGGTTCAAGTCCCAAACAAAAGGCAGTTGCAAAATCGCTCGGTCTTACCAAGATCGGCGATGTGACAGTTCAGAAAAACGACGCTTCCGTTTTGGGTAAGGTCAAAATCATCGCTCACCTTATCAAGGTGGAAAATGTATAATCAATATACATTCAAATTTCATTGATGTACGAAAAAATTCACAGTATAAGGAGGATACCCAAATGAAGCTACATGAACTTTCACCGGCAGAGGGTTCTGTGAAACCGGCCTTTCGCAAAGGCAGAGGCACCGGCTCCGGAAACGGAAAAACCGCGGGCAAGGGTCATAAAGGTCAGAACGCGCGCTCCGGCGGCGGTGTAAGACCGGGTTTTGAAGGCGGTCAGATCCCGCTTTACAGAAGACTTCCCAAAAGAGGTTTCAAGAATGCTTTTGCCAAGCATTATGCCATTGTCAATGTGAATGCTTTGGATGCTTTTGAGGACGGAGCGGTCGTCAATGCCGAGGCTCTGCTTGAAAAACGCATCATCAGAAAAACGCTCGACGGCGTGAAGATACTCGGCCGCGGCGAAATTACAAAGAAGGTTACGGTACAGGCTGCGATTTTTTCCGCCAGTGCAAAGGAAAAAATCGAATCCGCAGGCGGAAAGTGCGAGGTGGTATAAGTGTTTAAAACGCTGAGAAACGCGTGGACGATCCCGGAACTTCGCCGCAAGATCTTATTCACGCTTTTCATCGTATTCTTATACCGCGTCGGCGCAGCTATTCCGGTTCCTTTTATTGATTATCAGGCAATGCAGACGACCGCCGCATGGTACAGCGAGGGAATACTTTCCTATTTGAATATTCTTTCCGGCTATGCGTTTTCCAAAGCGACGCTGCTTGCCCTTTCCGTAACACCATATATCAACGCATCGATTATCATGCAGCTTCTCACGATCGCGATTCCTGCGCTCGAGAGAATGTCGAAGAACGGTGAGGACGGAAGAAAAAAGATCGAAAAGATCACCCGTTATGTCACGGTCGGCATCGCCATCGTGACGGCTTACGGTTATTATGCGATTCTCGGTTCGTCGACCTATACCGGTGTTACCGGCGGCTTCCTGCTTTTTGGCAGCGGCTCCGGCTTTGACAGAATCTTTTCCGCGATTGTCATTATCGCGTGCTACACGGCGGGCGCGTGCCTTGTCATGTGGCTGGGCGAAAAGATCGACGAACAGGGTATCGGAAACGGAATCTCGATGATCTTGTTTGCCAACATCGTATCGGGACTTCCGTCTACCTTTGTGCAGTTCCAGCAGAATCTTACCGCGAAACAGACGTCGGGTTATTTTGAGGGCGACTATGTTCCGATGTGGCTGCAGATCGTTCTGTGGGTCGCTGTTATCGTGGTCCTTATCGGTTCGATTGTGTTCGTGACCTATATGTCCGACGCGGAGAGAAGGATACCTGTCCAGTACGCGAAGCGGACGGTAGGGCGAAAGCAGTATGGCGGCCAAAGCTCGAATCTGCCGATCAAGCTCAATATGTCCGGCGTTATGCCGATCATCTTTGCTTCCACAATCGTTTCGCTGCCGATCACGATCATCTCTTTCTTTAATCCGGCAGAGGGAACGTTTTGGCGCGGCGTTTATAATGCGCTGTCCACCGACAGCTGGATCTACATGATCGTGCTCTTTATCCTGATCATTGCATTTGCGTATTTTTATATCTCTATCTCGTTCAATCCTGTTGAGGTGGCCAACAACCTGATGCAGCAGGGCGGCTCTATTCCGGGTATTCGTCCCGGACGTCCGACTGCGCTTTACATCAAGAAGGTGCTGAACAAGGTTGTATTGATGGGTGCGCTTTTCCTTGGAATCGTAGCCTGCTTCCCGCTGTTACTCAACATTGTGACGGGCGGGCTCCTGAACGTCATTTCGTTCAGCGGCTCTACGCTTCTCATCGTTGTCGGCGTAATTTTGGAAACGGTTCGCGAGATGGAAGCGCAGATGACGATGCGTCATTACAAGGGCTTCCTCGATTAAAACAAACATACGGCGTCATCCGCCGAGCTTCGGCGGATGACTTCCGGTGAAGTATGAGAGCTTTACGGAATGGTTCAGATGGAAAGGAGACCGCATATGAAGCTTATGTTTCTTGGCGCCCCCGGCGCCGGAAAGGGAACGCAGGCGGAGATTGTTTCCGAGCGTTATGGGATCCCGGCGATCTCGACGGGCGCGCTCCTTAGAGAAGCGATCAGCACAGGGACCGAGCTTGGCTTGAAGGCGAAAAGCTATATCGACGGCGGCTCGCTTGTCCCGGATGATGTCGTCATCGGTATCATCAAGGAGAGATTGAAAGCAGAGGACTGCAAAAACGGTTTTATTCTCGACGGCTTTCCGCGCACGGTCGCTCAGGCAAAAGCGCTTGACGACATGGGTATCGTCATGGACGGCGTTGTGGATATCGAGGTGGCGGATGAAGATATCATCCGCAGACTCGGCGGACGCAGACTTTGCGGCAAATGCGGCGCGTCCTATCATGTCGAGTATAAGCCCGTCAAGGTGGACGGCAAATGTGACAAATGTGACGGAGAGCTTGTGATCCGTGCGGACGACAAGCCCGAGGTCATCAAAAGCCGTCTTGCCGTTTATCACGAGCAGACAGAGCCGCTGAAGGATTATTATGCCGGACGCGGTATACTCAAAACTGTCGTCGGCCAGGAAAAGATCGAGGATACTACGTCCTTGACCTTGGCGGCGATCGAAAGCATCAGAGGCTGATTATGGTTCAGATCAAAAACAGCGAACAGTTGGCTATTATGCGTAAGGCGGGGAGAATCACCGGCGAGGCGATTCTTGCGGCGCGGGAGCATATAAGAGAGGGTGTCAGTACGAGGGAGCTCGATACGGTCATCCGGCATTATATCGAAAAATGCGGCGCAAAACCTTCATTTTTAGGCTATGGAGGCTTTCCCGGCAGTGCTTGCATCAGCATCAACAATGAGGTCATTCATGGGATCCCGAGTGCATCCAAGGTTCTGCACGAAGGGGATATCGTCAAAATCGATGTCGGCGCTTTTTATCATGGCTTCCATGGGGACAGCGCGAATACCTTCGGCGTCGGTAGAATCTCGGAGGAAGCTGCGAAGCTCATCGAAGCGACCAAGGAAAGCTTTTTCCGCGGTGCAAAGAAAGCGGTCGCGGGCGGACGGATCGGCGATATCGGTTCGGCGGTCAGCGAATATGCGGAAAGCTTCGGATATGGCGTCGTCCGCAAGTACGTCGGCCACGGCGTCGGACAGAATCTGCATGAGGATCCCGAGGTCCCGAATTTCGGAACGGCTGGCAGAGGAATAAGGCTTTATACCGGCATGACGATTGCCATCGAGCCCATGATCAATATGGGAACACCGGACGTTAAGGTACTTTCCGACGGCTGGACGGTCGTCACGGCCGATGGCGCTCTATCCGCTCATTATGAGCATACCGTTGCCATAACGGACGGTGAACCGGTATTTCTCACCTTGGTGGAGTGATTGGTTCGGTTATGAAAAAGAAGCATTCCTTGACGCCGACGGTTGTTCCCGATAAAACGGATTTCCGCGTCGGAAAAATCGCCGTTTCCACGGCAGGACATGACGCGGGATTGATCTTTGTGATCGTTGCGGGAATCGATGACCGTCATGTGCTTGTGGCGGACGGAAAGGCGAGAAGGCTTGCAGCGCCGAAAAAGAAAAAGATGCGGCATTTAAGCATATTTACAAGGCTGTCGGAGGAAGATGTGGAAAAGCTCCGGAGCGGAAGCGTCAATGACAGCTTCCTGCGAAGGACGATCTCCTCGCTTGACCTCGAACAGCTAACCCAAAGTTAAATTTTATGAATTTAAGGAGGGGCATTATGCCAAAGGACGATGTTATGGAATTTGAGGGCACGGTCATCGAGGCGATGCCCGGTGCTACTTTCAAGGTGAAGCTTCCCAACGGACATATTGTGCTGTCACAGATTTCGGGAAAGCTTCGCATGAATTCGATTCAGATTGTTCCGGGCGACAGAGTTACGGTAGAGGTTTCCATCTATGACCTGAACAAGGGACGCATCACGTGGAGACTGCGTGAAAGCTGAGCCTCGGATATCATTTATTATTCAAGTAAGGAAAGGAACGGTGTAATACACATGAAAGTTAAACCTTCCGTTAAAAAGATCTGCAACAAGTGCAAGATCATCAAAAGAAAAGGCCATGTAATGGTCATTTGCGAAAACCCCAAGCATAAGCAAAAACAGGGCTGAGCGCACAACAAAGAAAGGGAGGTGTATTTCCAGAATGGCTCGTATAGCTGGTGTTGAAATTCCAAATCAGAAGAGAGTTGAGATCGGTCTTACCTATATTTACGGAATAGGCAGATCGACCTCGAATAAGATTCTTGAAAAGACCGGTATCAATCCCGATACACGCTGCAAGGATCTTACGGAAGACGATGTTTCCAAGCTTCGCGATGAAATCGAAAACTTCCATAAGGTGGAGGGCGACCTGCGCCGCGATGTTTCGATGGATATCAAGAGAATGGTCGAAATCGGATGCTACCGCGGTATTAGGCACAGAAAAGGTCTGCCGGTTCGCGGTCAGAGAACGAAAACAAATGCGAGAACCAGAAAAGGTCCGGCCAAGACCATCGCAAATAAGAAGAAATAAGGAGTGATAGACAAATCATGGCTAAAGCAACAACCAAAAAGGTAGTCAGAAAGCGCCGCGAACGTAAAAATGTCGAAAAAGGCGCGGCTCATATCCGCGCAACCTATAACAATACGATCGTAACTATCACTGATGTCGCCGGAAACACGGTATCATGGGCGTCCGCGGGCGAGCTTGGCTTTAAGGGCTCGAGAAAATCCACTGCGTTTGCCGCTCAGATGGCTGCGGAGACGGCGGCGAAGATCGCGGCCGACAACGGAATGAAGAGCGTCGAGGTCTATGTGAAGGGACCCGGTCAGGGAAGAGAATCGGCCATCCGTGCGCTTCAGACGCAGGGGCTTGAGATCACGCTGATCCGCGACGTCACACCGGTTCCGCACAACGGATGCAGACCGCCTAAAATCAGACGCGTATAAAGAAGGAGGTACGAAACGATGGCAAAGAATACACAGCCCGTTTTGAAGCGCTGCAAGGCGCTGGGGCTTTCACCGGCTGTTCTCGGTTATTCCAAGGAGACAAAACGCAATCCGAAGCCGATGCGCCGTAAACAGTCCGAATACGGCATGCAGCTGATTGAGAAACAGAAGGTCAAATTTATTTACGGCGTGCTTGAAAAACAATTCCGTTCTTATTATGCAAAGGCTGAGCGTAAACAGGGTATTACGGGTGAGCTTCTTCTGCAGGAGCTGGAGCGCCGTTTGGACAATGTGGTGTTCCGTATGGGTTACGCAAGCACGAGACGTGAAGCAAGGCAGCTTGTCAATCACGGACATTTCACTGTAAACGGAAAGCGCGTTAACATACCGTCTTATCAGGTTCGTGTCGGTGAGGTGATTGGATCTGACTGTATGCTTTCAATTCCTTGCTCCCGGTGGTGAGCAGGATGTTCCCCTCTGTTTGATCCAAAAATTCGA
>URZF01000019.1 GCA_900552255.1 uncultured Eubacteriales bacterium
GTACATATCATCTCAAAAAATTCTTAATTTTTGATTTCCCACCCATTTTTTCCGATATATTATTGAAAAATCACGGCAAAAGAGATATAATATATCATATATGAAATTATTCAGCGTGTCCCGCGGACAGCGCGGAGCTTTTGGAGGTTGATATGAAAATCATATTGGATGTAATGGGCGCGGATAAACCGGCGCGCGAGCTGATACGGGGCGCGATTCTTGCAAAAGAAGAATACGGGACGGATATTGTGCTTGTGGGAGACGAATCGGTGATCCGCGAGGCTCTCGCGGAGGAGCAGACTCCCGAGGGCAGCTTTGAGATCGTCCATGCCGGCGACATCGTCACCATGGAGGATGAGCCTATGAGCATTTTTCAAACGCATAAGGAATCCTCGATGGCAAAGACGCTAAGGCTTGTCGCCGAAGGCTACGGCGATGCCGCGGTTTCCGCCGGGAATACGGGGGCGTATTTTACCGGAGCCACGCTCATTGTGAAGCGGATCAGAGGTATCCGCCGCGCCGCGCTCGGAACGATCCTTCCGTATGCCAGTCCCATGCTGCTGCTCGACTGCGGCGCGAACGTCACGGTGAGCGCGGATTATCTCGCACAGTTTGCATGTCTCGGCTCCGTTTATATGGAAAAGGTATTCGGAATCGAAAGCCCGCGCGTGGGACTTGTCAACAACGGGACCGAGGAGCATAAGGGAACGCCGCTGTATGTGGAAGCGCACCGTCTGTTAAAGGATATGAGGGAAATCAATTTTATCGGGAATATCGAAGGAAAGGATTTCCCCTATGGCAAATGCGAGGTGCTTGTATGCGACGGCTTCACGGGCAATATCATTCTCAAAACCAGCGAGGGGCTTTGCCGTTTCCTGATGGAAAAGGTGCAGGAGATGTTCCATTCCGGCACAATCAGCATGCTTTCCGGTGCGCTTGTGCATGGAAAAGCGAGAAAAATGAAGAAATTCTTTGATCCGCGCGAGTACGGCGGCGCGCCGTTTCTCGGCCTTGCAAAGCCGGTTATCAAGGCGCATGGCAGCTCGGATGCCAGCGCGATCAAAAACGCCGTCAGACAGGCGATCACATACGCTGAAACCGGCGTAATCGAGGAAATCGAGCGGCAAGCGGCGAATTTCACGGCACCGGTCTCGGAAGCCGAAAAAAATCAGGAATAAAATTTGGAAAGGCGGTACGCATATGACGGCGAAAGGCGGTTCTCTGCCACGGAATCTATGCTTTCTTGAAGAAAAAATCGGATATGTGTTCCGGAAAAAAGAATATTTACATGAGGCAATGCGCCATTCCTCCTATGCCAATGAGAACAAGCAGTACGGAATAAGCTCGAACGAGCGTCTGGAATTCCTCGGGGACTCCGTGCTTTCCGTCGTGGCAAGCGGCTTTCTGTTCGATTTCTTTTCCGGTCATCCCGAAGGGGATCTCACGAAGATTCGCGCGGATATCGTCTGTACGCGTTCGCTTGCCGGCTTTGCAAGGGCGATTGAGCTCGGCGATTTTCTGTATCTCGGCCATGGGCAGGAGGCCTCCAACGGACGCAGTCAGGATAAAATTCTTGAGGATGCGTTCGAGGCGCTCGTCGCCGCGATTTATCTCGATTCCGGAAAAAGCCTCGACACGGTGATCACGTTCCTGACGCCTTTTATCGAAGGAGAAATCCAAAAGATTCTCTCTGAGCACCCGATCATCGATCCGAAATCTCATTTGCAGGAGATCGTTCAAGAGGCACGCGGTATGCTGGAATACGATATCGTATCGGAGAGTGGACCGGATCATGACAAGCGCTATGTCTGCGAGGTCAGGATCGACAACAACGTCATGGGACGGGGCGAGGGCTCGAGCAAGAAAAAGGCGGAGATTGCCGCCGCCGAGGACGCGTTGAAAAATTATATCGTCGGATGAAAAAGCACATCAATGTTCCGGTCTTTATTCCGCATCTCGGATGTCCAAACGACTGCGTTTTCTGCAATCAGCGGACGATCTCCGGCCATGGTGATTATGATTTCGCTGCGGTGAAAGGAGAGCTCGACCGCGCGTTTGCGACGGCGGACGCACGTATTCCGACACAGATTGCGTATTTCGGCGGGAGCTTCACCGGCATCGGCCGGCCGGAGATGACGCGGCTTCTTACGCTTGCGAACGAATATATCGATGCGGATAAATGTGAATCCATCCGGATTTCGACGCGTCCGGACTATATCGACGAGGAAATTCTGAAGCTTTTGAAGCAGTACCGCGTGCGCACGATCGAGCTCGGCATCCAAAGCATGGACGACGGCGTGCTTGCCGCCTCCCTCCGCGGGCATATGGCGGCGGATACAAGGCGCGCATGCAGGCTTATCCGGCAGTATGGCTTTGAGCTTGTCGGGCAGATGATGCTCGGGCTTCCGGGAGCAGATGAGACCTCCGAGACGGAAACGGCGCGCGCGATCTGCGATATGGGCGCCGTGGGCGCAAGGATTTATCCTACGGTGGTGTTTCGAGGAACGGCGCTTGCCGAAATGGCGGCGCGCGGGGAATATACGCCGCTTGTCGAGGAGACGGCGGTGGCGCGCACGGCGGCGGCGCTTTCCGTGTTTATCGAGCGTGGGATTCCCGTCATCCGGATCGGACTTCAATCGGGCGAGATGGAGGGCGATATTGTGGGCGGCGGGTATCATCCGGCAATCGGAGAGCTTGCTTATGGCCGATATTTCCGCAATGCGATGGAACGTGAGCTTACCGGACGGAATGTTACGGGACACCGTATCACGGTTATGACGGCGCCGGCCGATCTTTCCAAGGCGATCGGCCAGCATGGTATGAACAGAACTTACTTAACGGAGAAATTTGCGCTTGGCGGCATGAAGTTCGTGGCGTCGGCGGAAATTTCGCCCCATTCTTTTCAGATGCGGATATCGGACGGCTGACGTTTATCCGAGGTCTCTTTTTATTTTTGGCGTATGCGCTTTTGGCGGCTTGCGCAGGAAAGGCACGGTCACAGAAATGCGTTTGAAAACGCTTGAGCTTCAGGGCTTTAAATCGTTTCCGGATAAGACGGTCATCTCATTTGACCGCGGAATCACGGTCGTTGTAGGACCCAATGGAAGCGGAAAATCGAATATATCCGACGCGATGCGCTGGGTGCTCGGCGAGATGTCCTCCAAGAATATCCGCGGCGGAAAAATGGAGGATGTGGTGTTCGCCGGCTCTCAAAAGCGCAGTCCGATGGGCTATGCGGAGGTTTCGGTCACGTTCGACAACACGGAGGAGGAGGGAAAGGTCCTCTCCATGGCGGAGTATGACGAGATCACGGTGACGCGCCGCTACTACCGCGTCGGCGAAAGCGAATACTTCATCAATCGCAAAGCGGTGCGCCTCAAGGATATCCATGAGCTTTTCATGGGAACCGGACTCGGCCGCGACGGCTATTCCATCATCGGACAGGGTAAGATCGCCGAGATCATTTCCCAGAAAAATGACGAGCGCCGCGCGATTTTCGAGGAGGCGGCGGGCATTGCGAAATACCGTTATCAGAAAACAGAGGCGGCGAAAAAGCTCGACGCCACAAGCGAAAACCTTGTACGGCTCGAGGATATCGCGGGCGTGCTCTCCGAGCGTGTGGGACCTCTTGAGAGAGAGTCCGAGAAGGCGAAAAAGTATCTCGAAATCCGCGACGCGAAGATGGCGGTGGACATCTCGCTTTCGCTTTACGATATCGACCACACCAAGGCCGATGCGGACGAGCTTTCCGCGAAACTGGTTTTATCCAAGGCGGAGCTTGATCGGGCGGACGAGACGCGGGCGGACATCGAGCGCGCTGAGGAAAAGGCGCGCGGTGACGATATGAAAAATAAGATCGAGAGCGAACGGCTTACAGCCGAGATTCTCTCGCTTTCGGGCGAGCTTCATGAAAACGAATCGCAGATTAAGCTTGTGGAAAACGATGCGGCGCATCTGCGGGAACTGATTGCAAGCTCCGGCGAAAGGATCCGCGCATCCGAGGAATCGGCGGCGGCGGCGCGCACGGAATATGAAAGGCTCTCCCATGACCTTGATAGGGTGCGCACGGCGCACGGCGAGCTTGCGAAGAAGTCGGCCGCGGCGCAGGAGACGGTCGGACATTATGAGGATGAGCTTTCCGAGAACGAGAGGCAAAGAGTGGGCTGTGAGACCCGCATCGCCGAGCTGCGCGCGGCGCAGACGGACGCCGTCGTTGCGGAGTCCGTCGCCGCGGCGCAGAAGGCCTCTGATCTCGAAAAGCTTGGTGAGCTTCGGGAAACGATCGAAAAGCACGAAGCGGACATCCGTATGCTGGACGACAGGCTCGGCGTCGCCGAGGAGAAGATCGCCGGCTATGTCGAAAAGGAAAACGGGATAAAGGCCGGCCTTGACGAAATCGCGGCGGCGAAAGCCGAGTATGAGCGCCGCATGGCGGAGGCGGCGGAACGGAAAAACAATCTTTTCCTCGAGATCTCCCAGCGCCGGCACAAGATTCAGAATCTTGTCCGCATGGAGGAGCTGCTCGAGGGCTATTCCGGAGCCGTCCGGTTCGTGGTGAGCGAGCATAAGGCGGGAAAAATCCGGCTTTCGGACGGCAGTCCCGTGAAGCTTTACGGGCCGGTGTCGAAGCTCGTTACTGTGCCGGCGGCGTATCAGACGGCGCTTGAAATCGCATTCGGGCAGAGCCTTCAGAACATCGTCTGTGAGGACGAGCAGTCCGCGAAGGCGGCGATCGCCTATTTGAAGAAAAAGAACGCGGGACGCGCGACGTTTTATCCCGTATCGACGATGCGGGGAACCGAGGTCGCCGTGTCGGAGATCCCCGAAAATGTGCGGGAGGGCTTTGTCTCGGCGGCGTCCGCGCTTGTGTCCTGCGAGGACAAATTCCGCGGCATCGTCCGCTCTCTGACGGGCAGGGTGCTTGTCGCAAAAGATATAGAGTGCGCGAATCGGATCGCAAGGGCGCTGAATTTCCGGTATCGGATCGTCACGCTGGACGGGCAGGTCATCAACGCGGGCGGAAGCTTTACGGGCGGCTCGGTTTCCGCGGAGGGCGGAATGCTTTCGCGGCGCGCCCAAATCGAGCGGCTCGGCGAAGAGGCTGCCCTGTATGAAAAGCAGATGAAAGAAACCGAGGCCGAAATAGAGACGCTCGCCTCGCAGATAGAAGCGGCAAAGAAAAAAGAGGACGGCGTGCTCTCCTCCGCGTCGGTGCTGAAAACGCTGCACGACGCCGAGCAGACACAGCTTACCGTGCTGAAATCCAACAGGCAGGCGCAGGCGGACACGCTCGAAATGCTGCGGGCGGAGCTTGCCGCCGTGCAGTCCAAGGCCGCTAAGGCCGAAACGGATATCGACGGAATCTCTAAGAAGAAAACCGGCTTTACCGAGGAGCTGGAAAGAATGGAAAGGATGTTGACGGAGCTTGCCGCGGAGCGGACTTCCCTTATGGAGGGGCTGGAGGCTGCCAAGACGGCGCTTTCCGCGGTATCGGTGGACGCGGCGAAGGAAGAGGCGAACCTCGGCATGCTCTCCCAGATGTACGAGGCGGCCGCACGGCGCGTATCGGAAATCGAAAGCACGATAGAAAAGCTGCGCATCTCCGCCGCGCAGGCGGAGGAAAAAATCCGAAGCGGCGCAAAAGAAGCGGAGGATGTTCGCGCAAAATCCGCCGAGCTCGAGGAAAGGCTCCGTCTCTGCGAACGGAAAAAGGGCGAGCTTTCGGAGGCATCGTTGGAAATTGAAAAACGGCTTTCCGAGCTGCGCGTGAAAAGCCGAGATATCATAGACCGGCGCGACCTTCTCTACCGCACGCACACGAGGCTCGAATCCGAGTACGAAAACCTGCGGGAAAGACAGGAGAAGCTGATTTCCTTCCTATGGGACGAATATGAGCTTACATACAGCGACGCCTCCCGCCGCTGTGCCGAAAAAATCACGGAGAAAACGCGGAGCGAAGCCGTCGCGGCGCAGACGAAGTATAAAAACCAGCTGCGCGCGCTCGGCAGCGTCAACGTGAACGCCATCGAGGAGTACAAGGAAGTCAAAAAGCAGTTTGACGAGCTGACGGAGCAGATCGCCGATCTCAAAGCCTCCAAGGAAGACCTTCTGAACATCATATCGACGCTGGAGGAAACGATGAAAAGCGATTTTCTTGCCGCGGTGGAGGAGATCGGCGTGAACTTCGGTCAGGTATTTACGGAGCTGTTCGGCGGCGGCCGCGCGGAGCTGCGTCTCTCCGATCCGGAAAATGTTTTGGAGAGCGGAATCGACATCAATGTCGCGCCGCCCGGCAAGGTGATCAAAAATATGTCGCTGCTTTCCGGCGGCGAGCAGGCGTTTGTCGCCATCGCGCTGTATTTTGCGATCCTGAAGGTCAATCCGACGCCGTTCTGTATCCTCGACGAGATCGAGGCGGCGCTCGACGAGGTGAATGTGGATAAATTCGCCGATTATGTGAAAAAATATTCGGATAAGACGCAGTTCGTCATCATCACCCACCGCCGCGGCACGATGGAGGCGGCAGAGCGCCTTTACGGCGTGACCATGCATGAAAAAGGCATTTCCGACGTCATTTCGATCGACGTGTCGGAGATCGAACAGAAAATCGGCGTCACGCTTCACTAAACGGGAAAGGAACCATCCATGGGATTTTTTGATAAACTGAAAGCAGGTCTGACAAAGACAAAGAAGGCGTTCGTCGCGGGGATCGACGCCATTTTCGGCAGCTACCGCGACGTCGGAGACGAGCTGTTCGAGGAGCTGGAGGAGCTGCTCATCACCTCCGACGTCGGCGCCGAGACGACGATGGAGATTTTGGATGCTCTCCATGAAAAAATACACGACGAGCGCATCACCGATCCCGAAGAGGCTAAGAACGCATTGTTTGACATTCTGCGCGAGAGCGTCGGGGAGGGGGAGCCTATCCGGCTTGAGGACGGGAAAATGACAGTTATTTTGGTGATCGGCGTCAACGGCGTCGGCAAGACGACCTCGATCGCCAAGATTGCGAACGTCATGAAGCAGAGCGGCAAAAAGGTCCTGCTCGCCGCCGCCGATACCTTCCGCGCCGCCGCGATCGATCAGCTTGGCGTGTGGGCGGACCGTGTGGGAGTCGAGCTGATTTCGCAGAGCGAGGGCTCCGATCCCGCGGCGGTCGTGTTTGACGCCGCCGCCGCCGCGAAAAAGCGCGGGACGGAGGTGCTGATCATCGATACCGCAGGCCGTCTGCACAACAAGAAGAACCTGATGAACGAGCTGGAGAAAATCGACCGCGTGATCACCCGCGAGCTTCCGGACAGCGTGCGCGAGACGCTGCTTGTGCTGGACGCGACGACGGGACAGAACGCCGTCGTGCAGGCGAAGGAATTTAAGAACGCCGCGGATATCAGCGGTCTTGTCCTGACCAAGCTCGACGGCACCGCGAAGGGCGGCATCGTCATTTCCATCAAAAGGGAGCTGGGCATCCCTGTGAAGTTCATCGGCGTCGGCGAAAAGGTCGACGACTTGCAGCCTTTCTCGGCGGAGGAATTTGTCACCGCGCTTTTTGAGAAATGATTGCGGCAAAGGAGAAAAGCATGGAAAAAATCGTTATGGCGTCGAACAACCGGCATAAAATAGGAGAGCTTGCGGCGTTCCTCGCGGCGCTTTGCCCGCTTGCGAAGGACGGCGAGCCGTATGCGTTTCTTTCCCTCGACGACATCGGCTACACGGCGGAGATCGTCGAGGATGGGGACACATTTGAAGCGAACGCCCTTATCAAAGCGCGCACCGTCGCCGCGCTCGGCTATATCGGCGTCGCGGACGATTCCGGCCTTTGCATCGACGCGCTGAACGGCGAGCCAGGCGTATATTCCGCACGCTGGGCGGGCGGTCATGACGACGCCGACAACAACCGCAAGCTTGTAGAGAAAATGAAGCATGTTCCGCAAAGTGAGCGTTCGGCGCATTTTGTGTCGGCGATCGCCTGCGTATTTCCGGACGGACGGGAAATCGTCGTGCGCGGCGAATGTCCGGGGGTCATCATCGATGCGCCCCGCGGCGGGGGCGGCTTCGGCTATGATCCGTATTTTCTTTACGAGCCGCTTGGAAAAACCTTCGCCGAAATGACGGCGGAGGAGAAAAACGCGGTCAGTCACAGAGCGCGCGCTATGGAGCGCTTTGCAAAAGAATTTGCCGCGTTGACCGGAATAACTGTCGAATGATGAAAGGAGCAGCCATGAAAAAGCTGTTTTGGGGATTCTTTTTTATTTACATCGATTTCCATTTGGATATTAACGCGATAAGAATCGATCTGATTCCGACTTTTGTCGGCTACCTTTTGCTGCTCGGCGGAATCTCGGAGCTTATGGAGGAAAGCCCGCATTTTGAAAAGGTGAGAACGCCTTCTATCGTCATGGCGGTTTATACGGGGATCCTGTATGTCTTGGATCTTTTCGGGCTCGGACTTTCGATGCCGTACTTGATTTCAATTTTGCTGTCCATTATCAGCTGTGTCCTTTCCTATTATATTTCTTATCATGTCGTTGAAGGCGTGATCGAAATTGAGACGCGGAGCTCCTATCCTCTCGACGCCGCCCGTCTGAAAACCGCGTGGATCGTCCTTGTGGTGACGCATGCGATTTCCTGTGCGGCCGCCTATGCGGATCTCGGTGTGATTGCCTTGCTTGGCATGATCGTATTTTTTGTCTGCATGATCTGCTTTTTGTGTTTTTTCGGACACACCAAGAATCTTTATTATCGCATGAAGGAGGCGCAGGCGGCGGCACAAGCGGCTTCCGATGCGGACGCCTCCCATTTTGATCATCCCTGATAACAGCCGTATTCACGGCGGAAACGGAGTTTATATGCTATCAAGCAAGCAGCGCGCCTATCTGCGCGCGATGGCGAACCGATACGACACGATCTTTCAGATCGGAAAGGGCGGTATCGGCGACAATATGACGGAGCAGCTTGGAAATGCGCTGGAAGCGAGGGAGCTCATCAAGCTGAGAACGCTCGACACCTGCGAATACGGGCCGCGCGAGGCGGCGGAGCTTCTTGCGGAAAGACTTCACGCCGAGGTCGTATCGGTGACGGGGAGCCGGTTCGTTCTTTACCGTGAATCCGAGAAACATAAGAAAATCGAGCTTCCCTTATAACCCACTATGGAAAAACGACAGATGAAAACCGGCATCTTCGGCGGTACCTTCGATCCCGTCCACAACGGGCATGTGAGGGCGGCCTCCGAATTTTTAAGACAGGCGTCGCTCGACCGCCTTTATATCATTCCCGACCGGATCCCTCCGCATAAAAGCATCGGCGCGGGCGACGATCCGGCGATGAGGCTCATGATGACTCGCCTTGCGTTTTCCGCTTCTCCGGAATTTTCGGGGCGTGCGGTCGTCTCCGATATGGAGGTGAAAAGCGAGGGCAAAAGCTATACCTACCTGACGCTGAAACGCTTTGTGGACATGGGCTTTTCCGGTCTGTATCTTTACTGCGGAACGGATATGCTGCTCACGTTCGACGAGTGGTATCGCTTTGAGGATATCCTTTCCCTGTGCACGATCGCCTATGCGGCAAGGGAGCGTCAGACGAGTGAACTGGCCTTGCGGGTCGCGGAAAAGAAAACGCTTCTTAAAGACCGGTACGGCGCGAAAATTTTGGACATATCGTTTGATCCGGTTGAGATATCGTCGAGCGAGGTCCGGCAAATGATTCATGAGGGACGCGACGCTTCCGCTTATCTGCCGCATCCCGTGTATGAATATATCAAGGAGAAAAACTTATACCGATGATAGAAAAGGAATCCCGCATTGCGGAAATCAGGAAAAGGCTGCCTTTGTACGAGGACGAGCAGAGGCTCCGGCATACGTTCGGCGTTTATGACGAATGCGTTTGGATGGCGCAGACCTTCGGACTCCCGGAGGAGGAAGCCGTCACGCTATGCACAGCGGCGCTCCTGCATGATATCACCAAATCGAAAACCGATGAGGAGCAGCTCGCTCTCTGTGAAAAATATGGGATCCCGCTGCCGCAGGATCGGTCGTCCGTGCTCCCGACGCTGCATCAGACCACCGGCGCTTCATTTGCAAGGGAACTCTTCGGGGAGGAGATCGTGACGGACAAGGTGATGTCCGCGATTTCATGCCATACGACCGGAAAGGCAGGGATGTCGGCGCTCGACAAAATGCTTTTTACAGCGGATTTTACGGAGCCGGGTAGAAAGTATCGCTCCTGTGCGGAAATGAGGGAATATTTGCACGGCGAATGTGAAAAAATAAACAAAAACGACAAAGCCGCGCTTTACCGTCTGCTTGACGACACCACGAAAAGAATTATTGGCTTCACTGTGACTTATCTGATTGAGAAAGGCAGAAAGATCGACGCCGAAATGATTTCAGCGTGGAACGATCTGGTATAGTACGCTGCTCCCAAAAGAGGATTGGTTATGGAAAAAGAAAATTTAAGAAAACAAAAAAGAAGAAGCCGGAGCTCGCGGGCATTGCTGATTGTGGCCGCTTATGTCTGCGCCGTGTTCGTTATCGCCGGCATCACCGTGACCGCGCTTCTGCTGCATAAGCCGGCGGTCGATCCGACGCCGCAGTTTCCCACGGACGGCACCACCGAGGCGCCGGAGGAAACGACCGATGTCGCGGCAAAGCCGGAAGAGCCTTATACGAGAAAGGACGGCTTTTATACCTTTCTCATTGCCGGCGTGGACGACGTCTCCATGAGCACGGACGTTCTGATGCTCGCGTCGCTTGACACCGTGAACGGAAAAATCAACATCGTTCAGATTCCGCGCGACACCTTTGTCAACAAAGAGGTGGGCGGATATACGAGCGTGACGCGGGTGAACGCCGTATTCACGGCGGCCTACAACAGACAGAGAAGCAGCGGCGCTACGGAAGCCAAGGCAAAGCATCTCGCCATGCAGGATTTACAGGCGAGGCTTTCCGCGGCGCTCTGCGTCAACATCGATGAATATGTGCTGATCAATACCACCGGCTTCCGCAATGTGATCGACGCCGTTGGCGGCATTTGGTATGATGTCCCATGCGACATGGATTATGAGGATCCGGATCAGAATCTTTATATCCATCTGAAGGCGGGCTATCAGCATCTCGACGGCAGTCAATGCGAGCAGCTGATCCGTTACCGTTCCGGCTATGCCACGGGCGACATCGGCCGCGTGGAGATGCGGGGCGATTTCATGGTTGAGGCGCTGCGTCAGGTCAAGAGCAATATCACGGTCGGAAATATGATTTCGATGGTACCGACGCTGATAAACCATGTCAGCACATCCATGTCGGTCGCGGATATCGTCTCCTATACGAAGCTGGTATATGCCGTTGACAATGCCGGAATCGCCGTGCGCACGCTCGGCGGCTCGTCGGTGCAGAATCCGGCGACCGGACTTTGGATTTACTACTGTCTCAACAAAAGGGAAGCGTTGGCCGATATCAATGAATGTCTGAACGTATATAAGACCGACATTACCGGTGAGATTTTCGACAGAGACGGCTTCTTTACGGACAGCAAAAACGCTTCGAACCTCTATATCAACGATTATTATCTCTCATAATTTGAAATTCCGGCTGCCGGGGGACTTGACGGAACCCCGGTGGCCGTGGTATAACTACATATATATCCAAAATACGGAACGGAGAAAATCTATGAATACGGAGAAAGAAACCGGCGTGTCCTCCCTTGAGGGCGCATCCGCAAGAGAGCTTGCAGACGCGATCGTGCGCATCCTCGACGAAAAGAAAGCGCGGGACATCAAGCTTTTGAAGTTTGCCGAGGGCAATGATCTCACCGAATATTTCGTCATCTGCACCGGTACCTCGAATACGCAGATCAAGGGTCTCGCGGGAGAGGTGGAATATAAGCTCGGCGAGCGGGGCGTGCATCCGCTGCATGTGGACGGGTTTGATTCCGGCATGTGGATCGCGATGGATTTTGCGCATGTGATCGTGCACATTTTCCACAAGAGCGAACGGGATTTCTACAAGCTCGAAAAGCTTTGGAACGACGCGGAGGAGATTCCTCTCGAGCCGCAAGAATAAAGGATTTTATTTCGCCCAAAAGGAGGACGATAACATGGCATACGACTACAAGACCATTGAACCGAAGTGGCAGAAAATTTGGGAGGAAAAGCACGCATTCGAAGCCAAAAACGATTATACGCTTCCGAAATATTATGCGCTCGTCGAATTTCCGTATCCCTCCGGCCAAGGACTGCACATCGGACATCCGCGTCCCTATACCGCCATCGACATCATCGCGCGCAAGAAGCGGATGGAGGGCTACAACGTGCTGTTCCCGATCGGCTGGGATGCCTTCGGGCTTCCGACGGAGAATTATGCGATCAAAACGCATATCCATCCGACGGTCATCACGAAAAACAATATCGCGCGCTTCAAAAGCCAGCTCCAGAAAATCGGACTTTCGTTCGACTGGTCGAGAGAGATCAACACCAGCTCTCCCGAATATTATAAATGGACGCAGTGGATCTTCTTGAAGCTCTTTGAAAAGGGACTCGCTTATAAAAAAGAAATGACGGTCAACTTCTGCACCTCCTGCAAGGTCGTGTTGGCGAACGAAGAGGTCGTAGGCGGCGTGTGCGAGCGCTGCGGCGGCGAGGTCGTCCACAAGGTCAAGAGCCAGTGGATGTTAAAGATCACCGAATATGCGGACAGACTCATCGACGATCTGGCAGACCTCGACTTCATCGAGCGCGTCAAGACGCAGGAGATCAACTGGATCGGCCGCTCTTATGGGGCGGAAGTGAGCTTCAAAACGAGCGAAAACGACGAAATCACGGTTTATACGACACGTCCCGACACGCTGTTCGGCGCTACATACATGGTGATAGCGCCGGAGCACGCGCTCGTGGAAAAATGGCGGGACAAGCTCACAAATTATGCCGAGGTCGCGGCGTACCGCGAAGCCGCGGCGAAAAAATCCGATTTCGAGCGCACGGAAATGGCCAAGGACAAGACCGGCGTGAAGCTCGAGGGCGTTTACGCCGTCAATCCCGTGAACGGCAGGGAAATTCCGATTTTTATTTCCGATTATGTGCTTGCCACCTACGGAACCGGCGCCATCATGGCGGTGCCGGCGCACGATACGCGCGACTGGGATTTTGCGAAGAAATTCGGACTGCCGATCATCGAGGTCGTCGCCGGCGGAGATGTGCAGAACGAGGCTTTCACCGATGTGGAGACCGGAAAGATGGTGAACTCCGGCTTTCTCGACGGCATGGAGGTCGCCGAGGCGAAAAAGGCGATCACGGAATGGCTCACCGAAAAGGGAATCGGACATGCCAAGACGAATTTCAAGCTGCGCGACTGGGTGTTTTCGCGGCAGCGCTACTGGGGCGAGCCGGTGCCGCTTGTATACTGCGAAAAGTGCGGCTGGGTGCCGATTCCGGAATCCGAGCTGCCGCTGACGCTGCCGGATATCACTGAATTTGAACCGACGGAGGACGGCGAGTCACCGCTCGCGAAGGCGACGGACTGGGTGAACACGACCTGTCCGCACTGCGGCGGTCCCGCGAAGCGAGAAACGGACACGATGCCGAACTGGGCGGGCTCCTCGTGGTATTTCCTGCGTTACTGCGACCCGCACAACGAGGAGGAGCTTGCTTCCCGAGAGGCGCTCGATTACTGGATGCCGGTCGATTGGTACAACGGCGGCATGGAGCATGTGACGCTGCATCTGCTCTACTCCCGCTTTTGGTCGAAGTTCCTATATGATCTCGGCATCGTTCCATGCAGGGAGCCGTACAAGAAACGCACCGCGCATGGCATGATTCTCGGCGAAAACGGGGAGAAGATGTCCAAATCGCGCGGCAACGTCGTCAATCCCGACGATATCGTCGAGGAATACGGCGCCGATACGCTGCGGCTTTATGAAATGTTTATCGGCGATTTTGAAAAATCCGCGCCGTGGTCGCCGTCCAGCATCAAGGGCTGCAAGCGGTTTCTCGAGCGTGTCGAGGGACTGATGTACCTTGCAAAGGGCGAGGGCGTCACCCCGAAGCTTGAAAATTCGTTCCACAAGACCATCAAGAAGGTCACGACGGACATCGACACGATGAAATTCAACACGGCAATTGCCGCGATGATGTCGCTTCTCAACGAGATCTATGAGGCAAAGACGCTGACTGTGGACGAGCTGAAAATCTTCGTGAAGCTGCTCTGCCCGTTCGCGCCGCATCTCTCGGAGGAGCTGTGGTCGAGGCTCGGCGAAACGGAGCTTGCTTCTCTTGCGAAGTGGCCGGAATACGACGAGGCCAAAACGGTCGATAATACGGTCACCATCGCGCTTTCCGTGCAGGGCAAACCGAGAGATACGGTTGAAATTCCGGCGGATGCCGACGAGGATACGGCTTTTGCCGCCGCCATGCGGAGCGAAAAATTCGCCTCCTTTGTAAAGGATAAGCAGATCGTGAAGAAAATCTATGTCAAAAACAAGATTCTCAATGTGATTGTGAAATAAGAGGGGATCCGCCGGAGGGAGCCGGCGGATTTTTCCGAGAAGGCGGATATCTT
>URZF01000020.1 GCA_900552255.1 uncultured Eubacteriales bacterium
GCGAAATTTTTGATAATTCCGTTGACAAGGGCTGGTTTTGGTGATATTATATAGGATAGCTTTATATGCTAAAATGCTGTCTTTATATGGTTTCGCATATCGGACGCATAATTTTTTGAAAGGATTTTTGATTAAAATGTCATCCGACAGTCCCGTGCCTGTGGTAGTCGCAGGCCTGAACCAATCAAAAAAACATATCAAAGGAGGAACGGCGAAAGCGGCTTTCGTAGCGTCCGACGCCGAGGGAAAAATCATTTCCGCCGTGACGGAGCTTTGCCGCGACTGCGGCATTGCGCTCGATCTTACCCGCACAAAAACCGAGCTTGGCAAAATGTGCGGCATCGATGTGGACTGCGCCGTGTGCGTCGTCCTGAAATAACGGATACAACCGGACTCCGCAAGGATTTTCGGTGGTATATATAAACAAATATTGATTCTGAAAAAAGGAGGTTTAACATGCCAACATTTAATCAGCTCGTTCGCAACGGCCGTGAGAAGAAAGAGTACAAATCCAAAGCGCCTGTCCTTCAGAAAGGCTTTAACTCGCTTACGAAGTCTCAGACGGATCTCAGCTCTCCTCAGAAGAGAGGGGTTTGCACGAAAGTCTACACCACGACGCCGAAAAAGCCGAACTCCGCTCTTCGTAAGGTTGCCAAGGTGAAGTTCACCAACGGGATGGAAGCGATCTGCTACATTCCCGGTATCGGACACAATCTTCAGGAGCACTCTGTCGTACTGATCCGCGGCGGACGTGTGCGTGACCTGCCTGGCGTGCGCTATCACATCATCCGTGGTACGCTCGATACGCAGGGCGTCGCCAACCGCAAGCAGGGTCGTTCTCTGTACGGCGCGAAGCGCGGCAAAAAGACCGGCAAATAAGCTTGTCGGACGAGGTATTTTAGCATTCTGATCGCATGTGATTCCATTTTTACAGATATTTTGTTTATATCCTTCGCGGGATGGAACCATCTTTGAAAACGGAGCATCGCACGGTCGGGAGGAAACTTTCGAGTACCTATGATATCATGAAATTTTAATGAAGGAGGGAATAACAGTGCCAAGAAGAGGTCAAATTTCCAAGAGAGATGTGCTGCCGGATCCGCTTTATAATTCCAAGCTTGTTACAAAGCTTATCAACAACGTCATGCTGGACGGCAAAAAAGGCGTCGCACAGAAGATCGTTTATGACGCGTTCGCAACCGTGGAAGCCAAGACGGGAAAGCCCGCTTTGGAGGCATTCCAGCAGGCTCTTGAAAACATTATGCCGGTGCTTGAGGTCAAGGCACGCCGCCTCGGCGGCTCGACCTATCAGGTCCCGATGGAGGTCCGTGCCGAAAGAAGACAGACGCTCGGACTTCGCTGGCTTGTTCTCTACGCGAGAAAACGCGGCGAGAAGACGATGTCGGAAAGACTTTCTGCCGAAATCATCGATGCGCTCGGAAATACCGGCGCCGCGGTGAAGAAGAAAGAAGAAACGCACAAGATGGCCGAAGCCAACAGAGCTTTCGCGCATTTCAGATATTGATTTCTTGATTCTGAACACATCTTGTGATTCCATGTATATAAAATTTAAGGAGCAAAAATATGGGTAGAGAATACTCGCTTGAAAATACGCGTAATATCGGTATCATGGCTCATATTGATGCGGGAAAAACAACGACAACGGAAAGGATCCTTTTCTATACCGGAAAGACCCATAAGCTCGGCGAGGTCCATGACGGCGCCGCGACGATGGACTGGATGGAGCAGGAACAGGAAAGAGGTATTACCATCACCTCCGCCGCGACGACGTGCTTTTGGAAGGGAAACCGTATCAACATCATCGATACGCCCGGACACGTGGATTTCACGGTAGAGGTGGAGCGGTCGCTCCGCGTGCTTGACGGAGCGGTTACGGTGCTCTGTGCCAAGGGCGGTGTGGAGCCGCAGTCTGAGACCGTATGGCGTCAGGCTGACAAGTATCAAGTCCCGAGAATGGCTTATGTCAACAAGATGGACATCACGGGCGCGGATTTCTACCGCGTAGTGAAAATGATCAAGGAACGCCTCAAAGCAAACCCTGTGCCGATCCAGCTTCCGGTGGGCAAGGAGGATACCTTCCGCGGTATTGTTGACCTGATCAATATGGAGGCCGACATCTATTATGACGATCTCGGCAAGGATATCCGAGTGGAACCCATTCCCGACGATATGAAGGATCTCGCTGAGGAATACAGACAGCAGATGATCGAATCCATCGCCGAGACGGATGAGGAATTGTTCGAGAAATACTGCGGCGGTGAGGAGATTGCCGCCGACGAGCTGAAAAAGGCGCTCAGAGCCGCGACGATCGAGAATAAAATCGTTCCCGTCGTCTGCGGAACCTCTTACAGAAATAAGGGCGTTCAGAAGCTTCTCGACGCCATCGTGGATTATATGCCTGCACCGACGGACGTTCCTCACATCAGAGGAATCAATCCGGAGACGGACGAGGAGGAGGAAAGACCGTCCTCCGACGATGCGCCGTTTGCCGCGCTTGCCTTTAAGATTATGACAGACCCGTATGTCGGCAAGCTCTGCTTCTTCCGTGTGTATTCCGGAAGTATTTCCGCCGGTGAAACCGCTCTCAATACCGAGAAAGGCCAAAGAGAACGCTTCGGCCGTATTTTGCAGATGCACGCCAACGAGAGAAAGGATATCGATAAGGTTTATGCCGGCGATATCGCGGCGGTTGTCGGAACGAAGAATACGACCACGGGCGATACGCTCTGCGACGAGAAGCATCCGATCCAGTTGGAATCGATGGAATTCCCGGAGCCGGTTATCAAGGTCGCCATCGAACCCAAGACCAAGTCCGGTCAGGAAAAGATGGGCATCGCCCTTGCAAAGCTGGCGGAGGAGGATCCGACGTTCCGCGCTTATACCGACGAGGAAACGGGACAAACCATCATCGCCGGCATGGGTGAGCTTCACTTGGAGATCATCGTGGACAGACTTCTGCGCGAATTCAAGGTGGAGGCCAACGTCGGCAAGCCGCAGGTATCCTATAAGGAAACCATCACCAAGGCGGAAAGCGAAGACTGCAAGTATGCGCGTCAGTCCGGCGGTAAGGGCCAGTACGGTCACGTCAAGATCACGATCGAGCCCAATGAACCCGGCAAGGGCTATGAGTTCATCAACAAGGTGGTCGGCGGCGCCATCCCGAAAGAATATATTCCCGCTGTCGACGCCGGTATCCAAGGCGCGATGCAGGCGGGTGTTCTCGCCGGCTATAATGTCGTCGACGTAAAAGTCACGCTTTACGACGGCTCTTATCACGAGGTCGACTCCTCCGAAATGGCGTTCAAGATCGCCGGTTCCATGGCGTTTAAGAATGCGATGAGAAGAGCAAATCCGATCCTCACCGAGCCGATTATGAAGGTCGTCGTTATCACGCCGGACGATTATATGGGCGACGTCATGGGAGACATCAACTCCCGACGCGGCCAGATCCAGTCGATGGAGCCGATCGCGGGCGCACAGCAGATCACCGCTATGATTCCGCTTTCCAACATGTTCGGCTACGCAACAGACCTCCGCTCCAAAACGCAGGGACGCGGTCAGTATTCGATGGAGCCGAGCCACTTTGCGGAGGTCCCGAAGAACATCGCGGCGGAGATCATTGCGGGCAAGGCCGCAAAATAAGAATCAACTCCGGCAGCGCCGGATTGAGGTAATCAAGAAAAATAAAAATATAGCGATATATTCGCAAATCAAGGAGGAAAATTTCAATGGCAAAGGCTAAATTCGAAAGAACAAAACCCCATGTTAACATTGGTACAATCGGTCACGTCGACCACGGCAAGACAACTCTTACCGCTGCCATCACCAAAACACTTTCTCTGAAGAACGGCAACGTCGAATTCCTCGCTTATGATCAGATCGACAATGCTCCCGAAGAGAGAGCCCGCGGTATCACAATCAACACAAGACACGTCGAGTATGAGACGGATTCCCGTCACTATGCGCACGTGGACTGCCCCGGACACGCCGACTACGTCAAGAATATGATCACCGGTGCCGCTCAGATGGACGGCGCGATCCTTGTCGTTGCAGCTTCCGACGGTCCGCTGCAGCAGACCCGCGAGCACGTTCTGCTCGCCCGCCAGGTCGGCGTTCCGGCTATCGTTGTATTCCTGAACAAGTGCGACCTCGTTGACGACGAAGAGCTTCTCGAGCTCGTCGAGATGGACGTCCGCGATCTGCTTTCTCAGTACGATTTCCCGGGCGACGATACGCCTATCATCCGCGGCTCCGCAAGAGAAGCGCTTGAATCCGCAAGCAAGGACATCAATGCTCCCGAATATAAGTGCATTCTTGAATTGATGGATGCTGTCGACAGTTATATCCCGACTCCCGACAGAAAATCCGATCTGCCGTTCCTGATGCCGGTCGAGGACGTATTCTCCATCACAGGCCGTGGTACGGTTGCGACAGGTAGAGTTGAGAGAGGTACGGTCAAGGTCGGCGATGAGGTCGAAATCATCGGTCTTACCGAAGAGAGAAAGAAAACCACCGTTACCGGCGTCGAGATGTTCAAGAAGCTTCTCGATCAGGCTGAGGCGGGCGACAACATCGGCGCGCTTCTGCGCGGTGTTCAGAAGGACGAGATCGAAAGAGGCCAGGTTCTCTGCAAACCCGGCACGATCAATCCGCACACCAAATTCAAAGGACACGTTTACGTTCTGACCGAAAAAGAAGGCGGACGTAAAAAACCGTTCCTTGCCGGTTACAGACCGCAGTTCTATTTCAGAACGACAGACGTTACAGGCGTTATCGAGCTTCCCGACGGCGTCGAGATGTGCCGCCCCGGCGACAATGTCGATATGACCGTTGAGCTGATTACTCCTATCGCGATCGAGCAGGGACTCCGTTTTGCTATCCGTGAAGGCGGCAGAACAGTCGGTTCCGGTGTCGTTTCCGAGATCATCGCATAAGATACTTATGCGTTCATGAGAAAAAGGGACGCATCGCGTCCCTTTTTCCATTCGTCATGCTTTGCATGTCCAATATCTTTGGGGGTTGGTGAAATTCCACATCGGCGGTAAAGTCCGCGAACGCCATACGGCGCCGAGCAGGTGAAATTCCTGCACCGACGGTATAGTCCGGATGAGAAAAGATAAAAAATCACGCGCGATATTTGCGCTTTCCCCCTTTTTTCAAGGGGGAATTTTTTATCTTTCCGATTCAAAATTTTGGGAGGATAGAATGAAAAAGTATAATATCAGACGTTATGTCATTCTTGCCATGTTTGCGGCGCTCGCTTATGCGAGCCTGTTCGCGCTCCGCATCAGCGGCATCGGCGGCTTTTTGACGTTCGACGTCAAGGATGCGATCATTACCGTTTGCGCTATGCTTTTCGGCCCCGCTGCGGGCGTGGCTATTGCACTTTTGGTTTCTCTTTTGGAGATGATTACGGTCAGCGGAACGGGACCGTGGGGTTTCCTTATGAATTTTGTAGGGAGCGCGGTCTTTGCAGCGGTTGGAAGCGCGATTTACTACCATGCGCCGAAGCTCAAAAAGACGCTTTCCGGTGCGATCGTCGGCCTTATGAGCTCCATTTTGGCGATGACGCTTTGCATGCTGGTCATGAATCTGCTCGTTACGCCGATTTATTTCGGGATATCGGTGGATTCGGTGAAGGAGATGCTTTTGCCGCTTCTTCTGCCGTTCAATCTGATCAAAGCGACGCTCAACGCAGCCATCGTACTGGTGCTGTATAAGCCTCTTTCCACGGCGCTGAAAAAATTGCGGGTGATTGACGGAAAGCCCGAAAGCTTCCGACTTGATAAGAAAACGATTCTTTTGATTATTACCGGGCTTGCTGTCATTGTGGCGTGCGTGCTTCTCTTGATCCTTGCGCTGAACGGACAATTCCATTGGCATAAATAACGATAAGTTTTATGATTTTGTCTGTTTTTTGTCGAAAGCACTTGAAATCGGCGGACAGATATGATACACTATAAAAAATGAATACGAACTTATCAAGAGCGGCTGAGGGACTGGCCCGATGAAGCCCGGCAACCTGTGTTACATAAGGTGCCAATTCCCGATAGATGAGTACGGTGAGAAAAACTCGCTTTCGGGATAAACGGAAGCGAGTTTTTTAGTCTGTTTCCGTTTTATGCAGAATCAAATTCGTATCAAGAAAAAGGAGACAGAAAAAATGGAGAAAAAATTTTTTTCATCGGAATCGGTGACGGAAGGACATCCCGACAAGCTGTGCGACAGGATATCGGATTCCATTCTTGACAAAATCATCGAATCGGATCCAACGGCGCGTGTCGCATGCGAGACCTGTGCGACGACCGGCCTTGTCATGGTGATGGGGGAGATCACGACGTCCGCCTATGTGGATATCGCGGAGACCGTCCGCGCGGCGATTGTGGATATCGGCTACAACAAGCCCGAATACGGCTTTGACGCTGCATCCTGTGCCGTACTCAATTCCATCCATGAGCAGTCGCCGGATATCGCGATGGGGGTCGATCATTGCTTGGAGGCCAAAACCGGAGAGCAGAACGATCAGTATAACACCGGTGCGGGCGATCAGGGCATGGTATTTGGCTTTGCCTGTGACGAGACGGAAACGCTCATGCCGCTCGGGTATGTGCTGGCTACGGAAATGGCGAAAAGATTGACGAAGGTTCGCAAGGACGGCGTGCTTTCCTATCTTCGACCGGACGGCAAAACGCAGGTGACGGTCGAATATGACGGGGACACTCCTGTGCGGCTCGATAATATCGTCGTTTCCACACAGCATGATCCGGATGTGACGCTCGATGGGATCCGGGCGGATATCATTGAGCATGTGATAACCCCCGTCGTTCCGGAGAATTTTATAGACGATCAAACGAAGATCTACGTCAATCCGACCGGCCGTTTCGTCATCGGCGGTCCGCAGGGGGACAGCGGTCTTACGGGCCGAAAAATCATCGTCGATACCTACGGCGGCTACGGCAGACACGGCGGCGGCGCTTTTTCCGGCAAGGACCCGACCAAGGTCGACCGCAGCGCGAGCTATGCCGCAAGATATGTGGCGAAAAATATCGTTGCCGCGGGACTTGCGAAAAAATGCGAGGTGCAGGTTTCCTATGCGATCGGCGTGGCAAGACCGCTTTCGGTGAATGTCAATACGTTCGGCACGGGAAGAATCGCCGACGAGAAAATTGCAAAGATTGTCTGCGATACAGTGGATCTGCGTCCCGCGGCGATCATCGATTATTTCGATCTGCGCCGTCCGATCTATTCCGCACTTTCCGCATACGGTCATTTCGGCAGGGAAGAGCTGAACGTAAGATGGGAAAAAACCGATATCGCCGGAATTTTGAGCGAAAAAGCCGGCGTTTTCACACACTAATCACCAAAAAGCTCTCTTTTTCATAAGATATCCTATCGATACATGAAGGGGAGAGCTTATGATGTTACAATATTTGACTGCTGTTTTGCTGGGCGCCGCGGCGGTATTCGGACTTTATATGCTGGGCTGTGCGTTCGCTGCGAAATTCGGCAGACGGGAGCTCATGCGCTCCGGTATGTCGTCGGAGGAGGATGACGCGATCCACATTTATGCGAACGCGGAAAGCCTCGAATATTATATCCGGTGCGCGCTGATGTCGTCGAATTTGGAAAAAATCCGGATCGTGGTCCATATCCGGAAAAACGACGCCTGCCGCGACGAGATGATCGACATTACGGAGCGGTTTTCCAAAACACATAAGAATCTTACATACCGGCTGGTATAAGCGGATATGGATATGCCCATGCGGCGGAACGGAGCGGAGAATGAACAGAGACGGACGGGAGGAGCTGCTTTCGATCGAAGGTACCGTTGAGAAGCTCATCTATCAGAACGAGGAGAACGGCTATACCGTTTGCGAGCTCATGGCGCCCTCCGACGAGTGCTTTGTGCTTGTCGGTATGATGCCGTATCTCTGTGAGGGAGAATCCATTTCTGCGCTCGGAAGCTGGACGACGCATCCGTCTTTCGGCAGGCAGTTCAAGGTCGAATTTTATGAGAAGCAGCTTCCGGCCACCGCGACGGCGATCCTCAAATATCTTTCTTCGGGTGCGATCAAGGGAATCGGTCCCATGACCGCCAAAAAAATCGTGGAGCAATACGGCGACGACACGCTTGACGTGCTGGAGCATCATCCGGAGTGGCTTTCGGATGTCCCCGGCATTTCCCGCCGGAAGGCGGCGGAAATCGGCGAAATTTTCCGCACACAGTTCGGAATGCGGAATGTCATGCTGTTTTGCAGCGAATATCTGAGTCCGTCCGCGGCGGTCAAGGTCTATAAAAAATGGGGGACGGGCGCAGTCGAGGTCATCCGTCAAAATCCGTACGTCTTGTGCGGAACGATCCATGGCATCGGCTTTGAAAAAGCCGATATGATCGCCAAAGACCTCGGGATCAGAGAAAATTCGAGCGAGCGCATTGCCGCAGGGCTGTCCTTTGTGCTGTCCTACAACATGAATCAGAACGGGCATGTTTATGTGCCGCAGGACAAGCTGCTTCCGGCGGCGGTGAAGCTGCTTTCCTGTACGGAGGACGAGGCGGAGGACGAGCTTGCCCGTCAGGTGATGCTAAAAAAGCTGCGTGCAGCGAAAATCGGAGGCCGGAACTGCATTTATCTTCCCGAAGCCTTTGAGGCGGAGAAATACATCTGTGCGAAGATGGACGCGCTGGAAAATACCGACCACCTTTCGGATGTGGAAAATCTGAATTTTCTCATCGAAAAATCGGAGCTTGAAAACAATATCCGATATGAAAAGCTCCAAAAGAAAGCGATTACGGACGCGGTGAAAAACTCAGTGTTTATCCTGACGGGCGGTCCCGGAACCGGTAAAACGACGGTCGTGCGGGCGATCCTGCGGATTTTTGAAAGCATGGGGCTTTCCATCGCGCTTGCGACGCCGACGGGACGCGCTGCCAAGCGTCTCTCAGAGGTGACGGGCATGGAGGCGAAGACCATCCACCGTATGCTCGAAATGGATTTTTCCGGCGAGTCGGGCGTCGCCTTTCGCCGGGACGAAAACAGCTTGCTTGACGAGGATGTCGTCATCATCGACGAGGCATCGATGATCGATCTTTTCTTGATGGAGGCGCTGTTGCGCGCTATGCGTCCCGGTTCGAGACTCATCATGATCGGCGACGCGAACCAGCTTCCGCCTGTCGGCGCGGGCTATGTGTTTCGCGATATCATTTCGAGCGAGCGGTTTTCCACCGCCTGTCTGACGCACATTTTCAGACAGGCGAGCGAAAGTCTGATCGTGACGAACGCGCATCTTGTCAATCGAGGCGAGCATATCGACCTTGCCAAAAAGGACGGCGATTTCTTCTATCTCCCGTGCGGGACGGATGAACAGATCTCCGCGACCGTTGCGGGACTTTGCAAGACGCGGCTCCCGCGCGCCTACGGCGCCAGCGTCTATGACGGGATTCAGGTCATCACGCCGTCCCGAAAGGGACCAAATGGCACAGAGGTTCTGAACGGCGTTCTTCAAGCGGCGATCAATCCTGCATCTGCGGAGAAAAAAGAGAGAAAGTACCGCGACATGGTGTTCCGTGAGGGCGACAAGGTCATGCAGATAAAGAACAACTACGATATCCCGTGGCAGAAAAACGGCGTGGACGGCTTCGGCATTTTTAACGGGGATATCGGCATCATCCGGGGGATTGATCCCGTCGTCCAAATCATCGCGATCGATTTTGACGGACGCATCGCGGAATACGATTTCAGTATGACGGAGGAGCTGGAGCTGGCTTATGCCATCACCGTCCATAAAAGTCAGGGCAGCGAATATCCGATCGTCGTGATTCCGCTCTACTCCTATACGCCGAAGCTTTTGACGCGGAATCTGTTTTATACGGCGATCACGCGGGCGCAGCAAATGGTGATCCTTGTGGGGGACGGCGAGATTGCGAACCGTATGATCGACAACAACCGGCAGACCAAGCGCTATACCGGCCTCGGATATTGGATGACGCAGTATGATTGAGTTTTTGAGAGGACTTTTATTTGTCCGGAAATGTATTTTCTGCGGCGGGGTGCTGATCGATTCGGCCGACTCTGTGTTCTGTCCGAAATGCAGGCTTGAATATGAGAAATTGAAGCGCCGTCCCTGTAAGCTATGCGGAAAGCCGCAGACGCTTTGCCGCTGTATGCCGGAAAAGCTCACCGGGGAAAGACCGGTGTCCGCCGTGCACTTGTTTGAGTATGACGGGGAATTGCCGCAGCGGATCCTCTATTTGCTGAAACGGAAAAATCTGCGTGCGCTGCAAAGGTTTTTATCCGATGAGCTGGCGGATGCCGTTTCCTGCTTGCTCGACGGTGATTTTGAGGACTGTCGCATGACGTTTGCGCCGCGCAGTCCGAAAAGCATACGGCTTTATGGCTTTGATCAGGCGGAAGCATTATGCTGTGGGATTGCCGATAGATTGGATATCCCGATGACGAAAATCTTCCGTCACGCGCGCCGTTCACAGCAGCAGAAAACGCTGAGTACGGCGGAGCGCGGGGAAAACGCGGAAAAAAGCTATGAGCTTTGCCGTGGACTGCCGCGGCCGTCTGCCAGACTGATCATCATCGATGATGTTGTGACCACCGGAAGCACGGCCGCAAAGCTTGTCCGTTTGGCACGGGAGGCCGGATATGCTGAAATCGTTATCGCTTCGGTTGCACGCACGCCGTACCGCAAGCAGGAAAAAAGAGAAGGGAAAGATAAAAATGCCGCCGACAGGAAAACGCCTGAAAAACAGGCTCATGAACTATAAATATTATTATACATACGGACTTTTTGACGTTGTGAGACGCCATGAAAAGAATATTCTGGCAAGGCTTTCGCCGGAATGCCTGCATACCGTGGCGATAGAGGAAGCCCGGCGGTGTGACAGCCTGATTCTTGTGAGTCCCGATTATCCGATTACAACGGATAGGACGGAGGAGCTTGTTTCGCTGGACGAAAAAAATCTGATTGCCCGGGATGCCGTGGAGCCGCTCGCGGCTCTTGTCCATGCGAGCGAGGCGGCGTGCGGGGAGAAAATCCTTTTTACGAGCGTCTATCGCACCCTTGAATTTCAAAAGTCCATTTACGGTGTCAATCCGTTTGCCGCGAAGCCGGGCGAGAGCGAGCATCATTCCGGCCTTTCGGCGGATATCAAGGTGGAGGGCTACGCGCAGCGCCGCTTTATCATGTCGAAAACAGGGAAATGGATGGCGAAAAATGCGCATCGCTTCGGCTTCATCATCCGTTATCCGCTGTGGGCGGAAAAGCGTACCGGCGTGGATTATGAACCGTGGCATCTGCGATATGTCGGGATTCCGCATGCGGAAATCATTTACCGAATGAAGATCACATTGGAGGAATATTTAGAGCTGTTGGAGGCAGGAGCTTTCTATCGGTATGGAAATACCGTCATTTCGCGTCAGACCGGGAAAAAAATCGATTTTCCTAAGACGGTGGAGGATATCTGTATATCCGCGGACAGCCGCGGCGGCTATATCGCGTGGGGGACGGAAACGGTGTGAATGAGCGGCTGCCCGAGGCCGGCTGCGGTCTGATTAAAAAAAAAGGCAAAAAGAATCGGCGGATTCATTTTAATCCGCCGATTCTTTCTTCTTGCAATCAATAATTTTCCGCTTTTACTTGGAAGTAGCTCTTCGGATGTGTGCATACCGGACAGATCTCCGGCGCTTTTTTTCCGACGACGATATGTCCGCAGTTGGAGCATTGCCAGATCACGTCGCCTTCCTTGGAAAAAACAAGTCCGCCGTCGACGTTGGCGATCAGCTTACGATAACGCTCCTCATGCTCCTTTTCGATTTTTCCAACGGCTTCAAAGAGATAAGCGATGCGGTCGAAGCCCTCTTCCTTGGCTTCCTTGGCGAATTTCGCGTACATATCGGTCCACTCAAAATTTTCACCGGCTGCGGCGTCCTTTAAGTTGTCAAGCGTATCCGGCATCTCGCCGCCGTGAAGCAGCTTGAACCAGATTTTCGCATGCTCTTTTTCATTGCCCGCCGTTTCCTCGAAGATGCTGCCGATTTGAACGTAGCCGTCCTTTTTTGCCTTAGAGGCATAATAGGTATATTTGGTATAGGCTTGCGATTCTCCGGCAAAGGCCGCCATGAGATTGGCTTCTGTTCTTGATCCTTTGAGTTCCATATCGATGCTCCTTTTTGAAATTTTGCAGAATGCTCGGATATCCGTTATTATATCCAATATTTTACTACAAATTTCAAAATAAATCAATAGATTCTTTTTGCATGGATCTCGACGGTGGAACGCTGCGGTGTCGTCGCCGTCATAGCGAGCGTGACTTTCTTTTCGTCGGCCGGGAATGCGCCGCGCATGTGTTCCGCATAGGTATGCGCAAAAAAGCCTCCGTCTATTTCGACATACCGGCGGCCGTCTAAGAAGTAGCGTGCACTTCCTTCTTTGATGAAAAGATAGTCGCCCGCTTTGGGATAGGTCGCAAAGCTTGGCGTATCGAGCTTGCCGCCGGGCATCATGACAAATTCGAGCTTGGTAGGGATCCTTTCACAGCCGGAGGTCTCGATGTCGAGCACGGCGCCGTCCTCCTTGATGTGGACGGTGATTTCGGTGTGGAAATGCTGGATGTTTATGATTTTACGCTTGGAGTGGTCCATGTGGCGCCACTCCGAGGTTTCCGGCTTTTCTTCAAATTGGGAACGATAGCCGGCGGATTCGTCGCAGATGAGCCGGAAGCCGTCTTCCGTCGGTTTGATTTCTCTTGCACGGAACTGGGAGTGCGGATCGCCGAAGAAAGAACCCGCGTAACGGACTTGGATGATGCTGGAACCGTAATTGAGCTGCATGAATACGGGATGTCTTGTTCCGAGAAGCGTGATGACGAGATCGTTTTCAGGCTTGTAGATTCTGGCGATGTTGCTGTTAGGAAGGAATTTTGTCTGATCCTTTGCGGGAGCTTTGGATTCGAGGGCTTCCTGCTTTTGGATCATTTCGGGGAAAAGCATGAAAAATGAAAGAATATCACATTGATAAATGCTGAGCGCCGACGGCAGATCCAATTTTTCGATAATGGTGTCGGCCATGTAGGCAAATTCGGGATTTTCATCCCAAAGTGCGAGGATCAGATAAAAGATATAGTAAGGCGCGATGCTGTACTGGCCGCCTTGATCCCATCTTGTGGAATTCAGCGTGTTGACGGTCAGATCCGGCTCGGTAAAACTGAACATCAAGTTCAGATTGCGTCTCGGATATTCCAAAAAGGATGGATCGTTCAGGAAATACGCGAGAAGAAGGAAAGAATGATTGCAGATGTTGTTATAGGAGCCGGTCGAGCGTTCGGTATATTCGCCGTTTTCGTCGCAGTCGATGCCCTCCATCAGGAAGCGGTCGATCGTCTCAAGAAATTTCGGATTCTGCGTGTATCTATAAGCAATCGAAAGGGAGGCGCTGATGACCCAGCGATGATTCGGCGTATGGAAGCCGAGCGTTGACATCGCTTCGCCCATTTTGGAAAGGATCCTGACGGTGATTTCCAATAGCTTTTCCTCGAGTTCGGTATGCTCTGAGAATTTCACAAGAATTTCCGTCACACCGAAATAAGCCTTGACGTGAAAACCGGTTTGCGCCGGATCATGAAAGTTCGTCTCGATAAGGTCGACCGAGCCGTCTTCATGGATATAGGTTTCATATTTTTCCAGCGCTGCGACCGCATATTCAAGAAGCTTTTTGTCATGGTAACGGGGAGAATCGGACATGTAATAGCCGAGGATACACCATGGATAAAAGCAGCCATAGTAACCGGGATCGTCGAGCCCGAGAAAGGCTGATTTCTCGAGGGCGGAGGTTTCCGGATCCATGCGGGTTTCATAAGCCTTTAAGGTGGATTCGAGGTTCTGAAAGAAATGTTCTTTCAGAAGCTGATAATGATTTTTCATTTTGTGATGTACACTCCTGATTTTCATTTTTCGCGAACATTCTATCATAATAGAAAGGATTAGTCAATGAAAATATCGAC
>URZF01000021.1 GCA_900552255.1 uncultured Eubacteriales bacterium
GACGACGGCACCTACTACATCGGCGAGTACATCGGCATCCTGAACAAGGAAGGCCGCACCGAGGAAGAGACCGAAGCCGTCAAGGCGTCGTTTATACGGAGAGCTATCGGGATTCCTTTATGCGGAAAATATTCGCATGCGATTTTTCGGTAGCTGGTAACTTCGTTATCAGCTTATTTTTTTGCGGGAAACGGCGGCGGGCGTTTGATTTTCGCAGGACTGCATACTATAAATATGAAAAAATATTAGACGGAGGAAACCATGAAAAAACCGATTTTCAAAGGTGCCGCGACCGCGCTTATCACGCCGTTCCGAAACGGCGCCGTCGATTACGAAGCCTTGGGCGCCATCATCGATTCGCAGCTTGAGGCCGGGATCGACGCGCTTGTCGTATGCGGAACCACGGGGGAGGCTGCAACGATGACGGACAATGAGCAGATCGACACGATCGCATTTGCCGTGCGCCGCGTCGCAGGCCGTGTCCCGGTGATCGCGGGTGCCGGAAGCAACAATACGGCGCATGCCGTCGAGCTTTGCCGTGCCTCCTGCGCCGTCGGCGCGGACGCGCTGCTCGTCGTGACGCCTTATTACAACAAAACCTCCCAGCAGGGACTTGTCAGAATGTATACGGAAATCGCGGACAGCGCGGAAAAGCCGCTGATTCTCTATAATGTGCCGTCTCGGACGGGGGTGAATATCGAGCCTGCGACCTATGCCGCGCTTGCGGGGCATCCGAACATCGCGGGAATCAAGGAAGCGAGCGGAAATTTCTCGAAAATCGCGGAAACCGTCCATCTCGTTGGAGATAAGCTTGCCCTTTACTGCGGAAACGACGATCAGACCGTTCCGATGCTGGCGCTGGGCGCCTGCGGCGTGATTTCCGTGCTTTCCAACGTCCTGCCGGCCGAAACCGTAAAAATGTGCAGACTTTTCTTTGACGGCAGGATAAGCGAGAGCGCGGCGATGCAGTGCGATTTGATCCCGCTTATCTCGGCGCTTTTCTCGGATGTCAATCCGATTCCGGTCAAGGAAGCGATGGCGATGTTCGGATATTGCACGGAGGAAATGCGTCTGCCGCTCGTGGGACTCGACGCGGCGAAGAAGAAAACGCTGCGCGAGAGACTTTGTGAGGCGGGACTGCATCCCGCGCTGTAACTTGAAAATTTGCCGAAGATGCAGCTTTTCTTCGGCGGGGAGGCTTATATGAAGGTCATTTTAAACGGAGCGCGCGGAAAAATGGGCTCCGAGGTGTGGAAAATGCTGGAGGAGGGCAGGCGCGGTACGGAAATCGCTGCGGGCATCGATCCTACGGCCGACGGCTCCGACGCGCGGATTTTGAAAAATTTTTTCGATTATAAAGGAGATGCGGACGTCATCATCGATTTTTCCAATCATGTCTGCACGAAAGCGTTGATGGAATACGCCGTGTCACGCGGGCTTCCGTGCGTCGTCGCGACGACGGGGCAGGTCGCGGCGGAGCTGGAGCTGATCCATGCGGCGGCGGAGACGATACCGGTGTTCCTCTCGGCGAATATGTCGCTCGGCGTGGCGCTGCTTGCGGATTTCGCAAGGCGCGCCGCGGCGCTTCTTCCGGACGCGGATATCGAAATCGTCGAGAAGCATCACAACACAAAGCTCGACGCGCCGAGCGGCACGGCGCTGATGCTGGCCAGTGAAATCAAAAAATCGAGAGAGGACGCCTGCTTTGTCTGCGGCAGATACGGACATCAGCTGCGTGCGAAGAATGAAATCGGAATCCACGCGCTGCGCATGGGGGGAGTCATCGGCGAGCACGAGGTGATTCTCGCGGGCGGAACCGAGACCATTTCCCTGAAGCATGAGGCGCACAGCCGCACGCTCTTTGCGGACGGGGCTCTTTCCGCGGCAGAATTTCTCGTCGGCAGGCCGGCGGGACTATACGATATGCACGCTTTGGTGGATAGTGCCGCGTCCGCCGGCTGACCGGAAACGGAGGGAAACATGCAGATCCATTTTACCAAAATGCACGGCTGTGCCAATGATTATATCTATGTAAACTGCCTTGACGGCATCCCGTTCGAGCCGGGCAGGCTTTCAGCGCTTATGTCGCCGCGCCATTTTTCCGTCGGCGCGGACGGACTTGTTCTCATCTGCCGCTCGGAGACGGCGGATGCGAAAATGCGGATGTTCAATCTCGACGGCAGCGAGGGAAAAATGTGCGGCAACGCCATCCGCTGTGTCGGAAAATATCTGTACGACAACAGGCTTACGGAGAAAACGGAGCTCGACATCGAAACGCTTAGCGGAATCAAGCATCTTTCTCTGTCCGTCACGGAAGGGAAGGTAGACCTTGTGACGGTGGATATGGGATATGCCGTGCTTCGGGCGGCGGAAATTCCTGTTATCTCGGAATCGGAAACCGTGATTGATTCGCCGCTTTCCGTCTGCGGGATGGAATATCGGATCACCTGTGTTTCGATGGGCAATCCGCATGCGGTGACGTTCGTGCCCGACACGGATTCGCTGGATTTGGGAAAAATCGGCCCTGTTTTCGAGCATCACCCGATGTTTCCGGAGAGGGTGAACACGGAATTTATCGAGATCATGGACAGAAGCAATCTGAAAATGCGCGTGTGGGAACGCGGAAGCGGCGAAACATGGGCGTGCGGCACAGGCGCCTGCGCCGCGGTCACAGCCGCCGTTGTCAACGGATATTGCGATGTGGAAAAGCCCGTGACGGTGCATCTGATCGGCGGCAGGCTCACCATCACGGTGAGCAAGGATTTCCGTGTGCGGATGACCGGCGGGGCGACAAAGGTATATGAGGGGGTATATGAATATGAAGATCAAACTGAATGAGAATTACAAGAACCTGAAAAAAAGCTATCTTTTTTCCGAGATTGCGAAGCGTGTGAAGGCATATGGCGCGGAAAATCCGGATAAGAAAATCATACGGCTGGGCATCGGCGACGTCACGCTCCCGCTGACGAAATCCGTAACGGACGCGATGACGGCGGCCGTCACGGAGATGGGAAACAAGGAAACCTTCCGAGGATACGCGCCGGAATACGGCTATGATTTCCTCAGAGACGCGATCTCGCGTTACTATAAGCGCTTCGGCACCGATGTTCCTGCGGAGGAGATTTTCGTTTCCGACGGCGCGAAGAGCGATGTCGGAAACATCACGGAGATATTCGGCGACAATCCGGTGCTGATTCCCGATCCCGTGTATCCGGTTTATTTTGACAGCAACGTCATGAGCGGACGGGATGTCACCTTTATCCGAGCGGACGAGGCGAATGGCTTTCTGCCGACGCCGGCGGGACTTTCCGGCGAGGGCTATATCATTTATCTGTGCTCGCCGAACAATCCAACAGGCGCGGTCTATGATCATAAGGGACTTGCCGAATGGGTGAATTTTGCGCTCGCCACGGGCTCGCTTATCATCTATGACTCCGCATACGAGGCGTATATCAACGGGGATTATCCTCATACGATCTATGAGATCGAGGGCGCAAGGGCGTGCGCTATCGAGATTTGCAGCTTCTCAAAGACCGCGGGCTTTACCGGCACGCGCTGCTCGTGGACGGTCGTTCCGTCCGAGCTTTCCTCGGACGGCATGTCGCTGCGCGAGATGTGGGAGCGCCGTCAGGCGACGAAATTCAACGGCGTGCCGTATGTGGTGCAGAGAGGCGCCGAGGCGGCGCTTTCGGATGCCGGCGTTGCCGAGTGCCACGCACTTGTTGCGTATTACATGGAAAATGCGGCGATGATCGCGGATGTTCTGCGTGAGAAGGGGATTTTCTTCACGGGCGGAACTTCTTCTCCCTATATTTGGATGCGCTGCACAGGCGGCATGGATTCATGGAGCTTCTTTGATGCGCTTCTGCACGGCGTTCAGGTCGTCGGTACGCCCGGCGCAGGCTTCGGCGCCTGCGGCGAGGGATATTTCCGGCTTACATCCTTTGCTTCCCGCGAGGCGACGGCGGAGGCGGTCGAGAGACTGCGCGCCTTTCTCTGATATTTTCATTTAGGAGGGATAAAACAATGGTTGCGGAACAAAAATTACTTCATACAAATCTTACGACAGGCGAAAACGGGCATCTTCTGTTTGCCGGTGTGGATACCGTCGCGTTGGCGGAGAAATACGGCACGCCGCTCTTTCTCATCGATGATGAACGGGTGCGCGAACGCTGCCGCGAATATAAGATTGCCATGAAAAAGTATTTCGGTGACGGCTCCCTCCCGCTTTACGCCTCCAAGGCGCTCAGCTTCAAGGAGATTTATCGGATTATGGCGGATGAGGGCATGGGAACCGACATCGTTTCCTCCGGAGAGCTTTTCACGGCGGTGTCCGCGGGCTTTCCGATGGAACGCGCCTTTTTCCATGGTAACAACAAGACGGATTTCGATATCGAATACGCCATAAAAAACGGAATCGGTTACTTTATCGTGGACGGTATGGAGGAGCTGGAGCGCATCGACGAATACGCCGGCCGCGCTGGCATCCGTCAGAAGATCCTTCTGCGCATCACACCCGGCATCGACCCGCATACGCATAAAAAAATCAGTACCGGCGGCGTGGATTCCAAATTCGGCTCCGCCATCGAAACAGGCCTTGCATCAAAAATCACGAGAGAGGCGCTCTCGAAACAGAATGTGGAGCTTGTGGGCTTCCACTGCCATATCGGCTCGCAGATTTTCGACATCGAGCCGTATACGACCGCGGCCGACATCATGATCGCTTTTATCGCCGATATGCGCGACAGGTACGGCTTTGAGGCCGAAATCTTGAATCTCGGCGGCGGCTTCGGCGTGCGGTATGTCGAGGGCGACCCTGAAATCGACATCACGGCGAATATCAAGGATATTTCCGAGCACATTAAAGCGAGATGCAGGGAGCATGAGGTGAAGCTGCCGCGGATTCTGCTCGAACCCGGCAGGAGCATCGTTGCCGACGCCGGTATCACGCTTTATACGGTCGGTAGCGTCAAGGAGATCCCGGGCTTTAAGAATTATGTGTCGATCGACGGCGGGATGACGGATAATCCCCGTTATACGCTTTATCAGTCGTCCTACACGGTGCTGGTTGCCAATAAGATGGACGAGCCTGCGGATTTCGTATGCACCGTCGGCGGCAGATGCTGCGAGAGCGGCGATCTGATTCAGGAGAATGTGAAGATCCCGAAGCCGGCGAGAGGCGATATCCTCGCCGTGCTTGTGACGGGCGCCTATAATTATTCGATGGCGTCCAATTATAACAGGGTGGGCAGACCGCCCGTCGTCGTGCTTCGCGGCGGACGCGATATTCTCGCCGTCAGACGCGAACGATTCGAGGATATCGTGGCCTGCGATCTGTAACGACGTTTTGACGGAGAATGGGAAACATATGATAGTGACAAAATTCGGCGGGAGCTCGCTTGCGGATTCCGCGCAGTTCAAAAAAGTTAAAGAGATTATAGACGCGGATTCCCGCCGCCGCGTCGTCGTGGTCTCGGCGCCGGGGAAACGGGAGGCGGGCGACAACAAAATCACCGATCTTTTGTATACGCTGGACGGGCACCTGCGCTATGGGGTGCCGGACGATAAGATTTGGGATTCCATCGCGGGACGGTATGCGGAGATCGCGCGGTCTCTCGGACTTTCGATCGATATCGACGCCGAGCTGCGGGCATTTGCAAAGGCGCTCGGGAAGAATACGGATCAAAGCCTGCTTGTCAGCCGCGGCGAATATTTCTGCGCGAGACTGATGAGCGCCTACCTCGGCTTTGCCTTTGTCGACGCGGCGGACGTCATCCGGTTTTCCTTTGACGGCAGGCTCGATTTGGAGGCAAGCGCAAGGCTTGTCCGCGAGGCGTTTGAGACGCATGGCAGTCTTGTCGTGCCGGGCTTTTACGGCGCGTATCCCAACGGGGACATTCATCTGTTTTCACGCGGCGGGTCGGATATCACAGGCTCCTATCTCGCAAGATTTTTGAGTGCGGAGGTCTATGAGAACTGGACGGATGTTTCCGGTATTTATTCGGCGGATCCGAGACTTGCAAAAAATCCGAAGCCGATCGGACGCATCACCTATGAGGAGCTGCGCGAGCTTTCCTATATGGGAGCGAACGTGCTTCATGAGGACAGCATTCTGCCTGTGCAGGACTGCGGAATCGCCATCAACATCCGCAATACCAACGAGCCGGAGCATGACGGCACCGTGATCACGCGGGATGCCGGAGAGGGCACGCCGGTCACGGGAATCGCCGGCAAAAAGGGTTTCATTTCCTTTGTCATTCACAAAAAGCATATGTCGGGCGAGATCGGCTTTTTGAGAAAGGTTTTGACTATATTTGAGGGGTACGGCATCAATGTCGAGCATATCCCGACCGGCATGGACGTCATCAGTGTCGTTGTGCTTGAAGAACAGGCGGCAAGGCATGTGCATGCGATCATTTCGGAAATCGAGAGCACGCTCGGGGCGCAGGTCACGGTCGACCGGAATCTTTCTCTGATTGCGATTGTCGGACGAAATATGACGGGGCGCTACGGGATCAGCGCGTCGGTATTCGGGATTTTCGGAAAAAACGGCATCAACATCAAGGTGATCGTGCAGTCTCCGGATGAACTGAATATCATCGTAGGCATCGATGCGGAGCATCATGAAAGGGCGATCGGATGTCTCTATGACGGACTTTGCGCCGCCGGACTTTTGTGAACGGCGGACGGAAAAGAGCATATAATACATCAAACAAATACGGGGCGATATGAAAGACGCTCCGAGGGGAGTGGCTTTTATGAGGGAATATAACGTTGCCGTTCTCGGCGCGACGGGCGCTGTCGGACGGGAAATGGTGAAAATATTGGAGGAGCGGAATTTTCCTGTTAAAAACTTAATCCCGCTTGCCAGCGCAAGGAGCGCGGGCACGGCGATCGGGTTTCATGGGGAAAGCGTCACGGTGAGGGAGGTATCTCCTGCTTCCTTTGCGGGTGTGGACATCGTTCTCGGAGCGGCGCCAAACAAGCTGGCGCGTGAATATGCGCCCCATATCACGGCGGCGGGCGCGGTGTTTGTCGACAATTCCAGCGCATTCCGCATGGAGGCGGACGTGCCGCTTGTCATCCCGGAGATCAATCCGGAGGACGCAGCCCGGCATCATGGCATCATCTCCAATCCGAACTGTTCGACGATCGTCACGCTTGTGGCGGTGAACGCGATCGGAAAGTTGTCCCCGATCCGGTCGATGACGGTATCCACCTATCAGGCGGTTTCCGGTGCGGGCGCGGGCGGTCCCGTCGAGCTGGAAGCGGAGATTGCGGCGATTTCTGCCGGAGAGCGTTATGAGCCTTCGGTTTTTCCGTATCAGATCGCGTATAATCTGATCCCGCAGATCGGAGATTTTATGGAAAACGGTTATACCGCCGAGGAAATGAAAATGCAGAATGAGGGCAGAAAGATCCTGCATTTGCCGGAGCTTCGCGTCGGATGTACCTGTGTTCGCGTTCCGGTTGTGAGAAGCCATTCGATTTCCGTATCCTTGATTACGGAGCGGCAGGTATCGCCTGACGAGGCGCGTGCCGCGGTGGCGGCGGCTCCGGGATGTCGGCTTGTCGATGATCCGGCGGGAAAGAAGTATCCGATGCCGCTCGACACCTCCGATCAGGATCTTGTTTTTGTCGGACGGATCCGTCAGGACATCGCAAACGAGAACGGACTTTCCCTTTGGTGCTGCGGCGATCAGGTGCGAAAGGGTGCTGCGACCAATACCGTGCAGATTGCGGAGCTGCTGATACAGTAAAAAGAGCGGTTGAAAGACCGCTCTTTTATTGAGGTTTCTCCTTTCTGAAGGAAAAAGCACCAAAAGACTCATTGAGGCTACCGCCTCAAACTCCCATGCTTCTGTTGGGAAGCGTATACACACGGCTCCCAACAGACGGAACCGCGCACCTGCGTGCGCTCTCCGTCATTCGCCGTGCGGGAAGTAACTGCCGCTGGGAAGCCTGCGCCCGCAGGCGCAAGGCGCGCGCCGTGTGAGCGCCCTCCGGCACGATGCTTGCAAAAGGGGCGGCGACCCGCGGATCACGCGAACGAAGTGAGCGTGGACGCCGTCTTTCATAGCCGCTATCGAACCGCTGCCAGCCGCACGAACGGTCAAGCCGGAGGCTTGCGGTTCTTTTGATGCTTTTCTTTCTGTAAAGAAAAGCATGCGTTCTCTCCTTTGCCAAAGGAGAAAAATATGAGCTTTTCTCACTGAGGAGAAAAACACCAAAAATCATCATAAATAAAAGGAGAATCAATTTATGGAACAACTTCGCGGAAATGCCTTCGTCGGGCAGTCCGGAGGACCCACCGCCGCCATCAACGCCACCCTTGCGGGCGTCATCCGCGGCGCCATGGAATGCGACGGCGTCGGCAAGCTCTACGGCGCAAAAAACGGCATCGAGGGCGTGCTCGCCAAGACGTTCATCGATCTTTCCGGCATGACGGAGGACGAGCTTTGCCTCTTGGAAAATACGCCGGCCGCCGCACTCGGCTCCTGCCGAAAGAAGCTCCCGCCGGATTTCGAGGGGGAAAACCGCAAAATCTATGACGATATTCTCGCGGTATTCCGTGAATACGACATCCGTTATTTCTTCTACATCGGCGGCAACGACTCGATGGATACCGTAGCAAAGCTCTCCCGCTATACAAGGGAGGTCGGATATGAAATGCGCGTCATCGGCGTGCCGAAAACCATCGACAACGATCTTGCAGGCACCGATCATACACCCGGCTTCGGCTCCGCCGCAAAATACATCGCCGCGACGATGCAGGAGATTCTGCGCGATACCGCCGTTTACACGGTAAAGGCCGTCACCATCGTGGAAATTATGGGACGCGACGCGGGCTGGCTTACAGCCGCGGCGGCACTTCCCTCTCTTTATACAAACGTTTCACCCGATCTCGTCTATCTGCCGGAGGTGCCGTTTGATTACGACCGCTTCTTCGAGGACGTTGAAAAAGCCTTTGAGCGTCACCCGAATGTTGTGGTCGCCGTCTCGGAGGGCGTGCGCACGGCGGACGGAAGATATGTCGGCGAGGGCACGCAAAGCGGCGCCGCCGACGCCTTCGGCCATAAATATCTCTCCGGCACGGGCAAGGCGCTCGAGCTTGCCGTCAAGGAGAAATTCGGCTGCAAGGTGCGCTCGATCGAGCTGAATCTGCCGCAGCGCTGCGCTTCCCATTTCGCGTCGAAAACCGACCTTGACGAATCCGTGACGATCGGCCGCGCCGCCGTTTGGTATGCGGTCTCCGGCGAAACCGGAAAAATGATGGTATTCGTTCGAGGCAAGGGAGACGCTTATGAAATCGGCGTCGACAGCTCCGATATCACAGGTATCGCCAACGTCATACGAAAGGTGCCGCGGGAATATATCAACGAGCGCGGCAACGGCGTAACGCCCGCGTGTCTCTCCTACATCGCGCCGCTCATTCTCGGAGAACCGACGCTCGTCTATGAAGGCGGGCTCCCGAAGCATTTCTCATTCAAATAACGATAGAAAGAAATAAGAACCGCCGTCCCCTCGGACGGCATGGAGGATATCATGACGGCAGTCTTTTTTTCCAAACGCTATTTCAATATCGATAACGTCTACAGCGAGGAAAGCAAGCGCAGACTTGCGGAAAAGCTCACCTTCATCGCGCCGGTCAAAAGCGAAAAGGAGCTGGAGGCGCGCAAGGAAGAAACCGTAAAGGTAGACTACATCTTCTCCACATGGGGCATGCCCGCTCTCTCAAAAGAGGAAATTCGGCGCTATTTCCCGAATCTGAAGCACGTATTTTACGCCGCCGGCACGGTTCAGAGCTTTGCGCGTCCGTTCCTTGAGCTCGGAATCCCCGTCCATTCGGCTTGGCGCGCCAACGGCATTCCCGTCGCGGAGGTCACCGTCTCCGAAATCATCCTCGCAAGCAAGGGCTTTTTCCGCCGGCGCGTCCGCTCGCATGGAGACTGGCACAACGACGATCCGGATTATCATTTTCCGGGCAATTACGGCACAAAAATCGGGATTCTCGGCGCCGGCATGATCGGCTCAAAGGTCATCGAGCTGCTCGCGCCGTATCACCTGGAGCTTTTCGTATTCGATCCGTTTCTCTCCGAGGAAAGAGCTGCGCAGCTGCACGTGAAGAAAGCCTCCTTGGAGGAAATTTTCGAGCGCTGCCACGTCGTCACCAATCATATCGCAAACAAGCCGGAAACCGTCGGCATGATAAGCCGGGATCTCCTTTCTCGCATGGGCGAATATGCCGTGTTCATCAACACGGGACGCGGCGCGCAGGTGGATATGCAGGCGCTCGTCGACGAGCTGCGCGCTCATCCCGGACGCACGGCGCTGCTCGACGTAACAGACCCCGAGGAGCCGCCCCGCGAGGACAGCGAGCTCTATCGCCTTGACAACGTGTTTCTGACCCCGCACATCGCCGGCAGCATCGGCTATGAAACGCATCGGCTCGCGGACTTCATGGTCGAGGAATACGAACAAATTGCCGCGGGAAAGCCCGCGCGCCACACCGTGACGCTTGCCATGCTCGAAACTATGGCGTAAATTCAGAGGACCGGAGGGCAACAGCCATGTACGCATACGAAAAAAAAGACCCCTACACCTTTTCCTTTACCTCGGCGGACGAGCTTCGCCTATATATTGAGAACAACGGATTGGACATTCCTTTCTCCGACGATCTTTCCCCGCTCGCGGCGAAAAAAGAGCTGCGCACGCGCGGGGGACATATCACGCTTCAAAATTCCCTCACCGTACATCCGATGGAGGGCTTCGACGGAGAGCCGGACGGCACGCCGTCCGCGCTTTCCCACAGACGCTATCTGCGCTTTGCCCGTTCCGGCGCGGCTCTCATTTGGTCGGAGGCGATCGCCGTCCTGCCGGAAGCCCGCACCTCCGATCATCAAATCATGATTACAGAGAAAAACGCGGACGCCTATAAAGCCCTCATCTCGGACATGAAAAAAATCTCGGATGCGCCGGTCATCGCACAGCTGACGCATTCCGGCAGATTCTCCAAAAACAGCGTAACGCCTCATCCGCTTTTCGCGACGAGAAGCCTGCCGTTTGAGTCCGTCCGCCCGGGCGACCGCGAGGTGCCGGTCGTCACCGACGAATATCTCGATACCCTGCCCGACGCGTTCGCGCGCGCCGCAAAGCTTGCGGAAAACGCGGGCTTCGACGGCATCGACATCAAGGCCTGCCACGGGTATCTGCTCTCGGAGCTTCTCTCCGCGCACACGCGCGAGGGAAAATACGGCGGTTCCTTTGAGAACCGCACACGGCTCATGCTCGACATCACGGACGCGGTGCGCGCCGTGCTCCGTCCCGAGACGATTCTCGCTTCGCGTCTTTCCGTCTCCGATATGATCGACTATCCTTACGGCTTCGGCGTCTCCGAGACCGTTCCCGCGTCCCCCGACTTCACCGAAGCAAAAAAGCTCATCGGCCTTCTGATGGAAAAAGGCCTTTCGCTGATCGACATGACGATGGGCTCTCCCTATTTCAATCCGCATGTCAACCGTCCGTACAGCAAGGGCGGCTATGTCCCGCCGGAGCATCCGCTCCGCGGCGTGGAGCGGCTCATCGGCGCGTCACGCGAGATTCAGACCGCGTTTCCGGAGCTTTGCCTCATCGGCACCGGATACAGTTATCTCAGGCAGTTCGCGCCGTATGTCGCGGCGGGCGCGCTTCGGGACGGGGACGCGACGCTCATCGGCTTCGGCCGTATGGCGTTCGCATACGAAGGCTTCGCGCATGACATGACCACGGGCACTGTCGATCCCCATAAGGTCTGCATCGCGTGCAGTAAGTGTACGGAAATCATGCGGGCGGGCGGCACGACGGGATGTCCCATCCGCGATCAGGAGATTTATCTCCCCATCTACCGCGAAACCTGCATGAAAAAATAAAAGGGAGGCGTCGCCTATGACAGGACAATATGCCGTTCTATCGGAATTTTACGACCGACTGATGGAGGACACCGATTACGACGCATGGGCGTCGTTTTATATCCGCTGCTTTAAAAAATATGAAATATCACCCGGGAGGATTCTCGACCTCGCCTGCGGCACCGGAAATATCACGCTCCCGCTCGCAAAACGCGGATACGAGCTGACCGGCATCGATCAGAGCGCGGAAATGCTCGCTCTCGCAAGAAAAAAAGCGGACGAGAAAGGGCTTCGCGTTTGTCTTTCCGAGCAGAACATCGCCTGCTTCGACGCCGGCGGCGGCTTTGAGGCTGCAATCTGCTCCTTCGACGGCATCAATTATCTGACGAAAAGCGCGGATGTGCTCTCCTGCCTCGCTCGGGTATATGAAGCCCTCACAGACGGCGGCCTTTTTATTTTCGATATCGGCACGCCATACAAATATCGGAATATTCTTGCCGACCGCACATACGACTATGAATACGACGACCTTTTCGTCTCTTGGCAGAATTATTACTGCGAGAAAAACCGGCTCTGCGATTTCTATCTCACCTTTTTTGTGAAAGACGGGACGATGTGGCGCCGGTTCGACGAAAATCAGCGCCAGCGGTGCTATTCGCTCCGAACAATAGAAAAAATGCTGCGGGATACCGGATTTTCCCTTTTGGAAACGGCCTCGGACACCGATTTTTCGCCGATGTCGGACACCTCGGAGCGATGCTTTTTCATCTGCCGGAAATCCGAAGAAAAATCCTCATAAGGAGGCTCCATGGAAAAAAACAACGTACTCCGCGCGATGACCCATGACGGGGCGGCGCGGATTCTCATCATCAATTCAACGAAGATCGTCGATACCGCGGTCCGGTATCACGGCACCGTGCCGACCGCGACGGCGGCGCTCGGCCGCGTCATGACCGCCGCTTCCCTGATGGGCACCATGCTCAAAGAACCGGAAGGAAGGCTCACGGTAAAATTCAAGGGGGACGGTCCTGCCGGTATCCTTCTCGCCGTTTCCGACTATATGGGAAACGTCAAGGGCCATATCGGGAATCCGTCAGCGGAGCTGCCGAAGAAGCCGAACGGAAAGCTCGATGTCGGCGGCATCGTCGGTCACGGCGAGCTATGCGTCATCCGCGACGAGGGGACGGGCGAGCCGCAGACCGGCATCTCGGAGATCACAAGCGGCGAGATCGCGGAGGATATCTGCGCCTATTTCGCCCAAAGCGAACAGATCCCGACGGTGTGCTCGCTCGGCGTGCTCGTCGATACCGATCTGTCCTGCCGCGCGGCGGGCGGCATTCTCATCCAGCTCCTGCCCTACGCTGCGGAAGAGACCGTCGCCGCCATTGAAAAGAATCTGCCGAAAATGTCGAATATCTCCTCCCTTTTCGACAAAGGAATGTCAAATGAAGAGGTCGCGGCGTTCGTGCTCGACGGAATCGAATACGACGTCTTCGACACATTCTCGGCGGAATACCGATGCGACTGCCGCCGTGAAAGGATCTTGGAGGCACTGTCAAGCTTCTCCGAAAAGGAGCTGGACGACACCTTTTTGGACGACGAACAGATCGAGGTCTGCTGTCGGTTCTGCGATAAAAAATATTACTATACCCGAGACGATATCGAAAAAGCGCGCCGGTGACGGCCAATAAACAAAAAGAGGAAGCCTTCCCTCACGGGCGGTTCCTCTTTTTTCTATTGAAATGACAAGAGAAATGTGCTATAATTATCATAAATTATGTTTTTTTCACAAAAAACAATCCGGAACCTCCC
>URZF01000022.1 GCA_900552255.1 uncultured Eubacteriales bacterium
TGACATCCACTGTCAAGGGGGAGCGCTCTTGGGCGGATGTGATGCTTTCGGAAATCCCGTTCAAAGAAGAATATAAAGCTTCGGAGGGCGATGTCTTCGCAATCTATGCCGTCGCAGAGGACGAATACGGATACCGGCATGAATGTTTGTTGGAGAAAATCCGAATCGCAGATGGCGAAGCGGCTGCGGTCGGGTATGTGGACGGAAGAGTCATTTATGACCGTGAGGATGCCGTTTTGTGGCCGGGCTCTGTCAAATAAGAAATACTTTTTCGAAAGGATTTACATAGTTATGAAAAAACTCAAAATGCTTGCCGTTGACCTCGGCGCCTCGAGCGGACGCGGCATTGTCGGTGCCTTTGACGGAAAGCGCTTTACATTGGAGGAAAATCATCGGTTCCCGAATGAGCCTGTCATGGTTTCGGGACAATTTACATGGGATATTCTGCGTATTTTTCACGAGATCAAGACCTCTTTGAACAAATGCGCGCGCGGAGCAGACCGTGATATCGCCTCTGTGGGCATCGACACATGGGGCGTCGATTTCGGCTTTCTCGACAAAAAAGGACATCTTTTGTCAAATCCCGTACATTATCGGGATATGCGCACGGCGGGGATCCCCAAATACTCGGCGGAGAAGGTGTCCGCCGACGAGGTTTACGGCGTCACGGGCATTCAGGTGCTGGAGCTGAACTCGCTTTATCAGCTGCTGGCGATCCAGAAAGACACGCCGGAGCTTTTCGACATCGCTTCGGATATGCTGTTCGTTCCCGACCTTTTGAATTATTTTCTGACGGGCTATAAGCAGACGGAATATACCATCGCCTCCACAAGCCAGCTTCTCGACGCGAAAGCGCGCGACTGGTCGTGGGAGCTGATCGAAAAATTCGGACTGCCCGAAAAGCTGTTCGGCAGCATCGTAAAACCGGGGACGGTCTGCGGCACGCTCACGCCGTCGCTCGTCGAGGAGTTCGGCGGCATGAATCCCAAGGTGATTTCCGTCGCCGCGCACGATACGGGAAGCGCCGTGCTTGCCGTGCCCGCGAAGAGCGAGAAGTTCATTTGGCTTTCCTCCGGGACATGGTCGATCATGGGCACGGAGACAAAGGAGCCGGTCATCAGCGAGAAAACGAGAAGCTATAATTTCACGAACGAGGGCGGATACGACGGTACCATCCGATTCTCCAAGAATATCACGGGACTTTGGGTCGAGCAGGAATCCAAGCGCCAATGGGAGCGTGAGGGAGAAAAGGTTTCTTTCCAAGAGCTTGCCGACATGGCCGCGGCGGCGGAGCCGCTGCGCTGCTTTATCGATACCGATGACGCGCGCTTCGGCACGCCGGGCAATCTCCCGAAGCGGATTGCCGACTACTGCCGCGAAACCGGACAGTATGTTCCGCAGACCAAGGGGGAGATCGTGCGCTGCATTTTGGAAAGCCTTGCGATGCGGTACCGTTACACGGTCGAATGTATCGACGAGATGTGCGGCGAGCGGATTCCCGCCATCAACATCGTCGGCGGCGGCACCAAGGAGGATCAGCTCTCGCAATTTGCGGCGACCGCGTGCGGACGTCCTGTGTTTGCGGGACCTGTCGAGGCGACGGCGCTCGGCAACATTGCGGCGCAGGCGATCGCACTGGGCGAAGTGCGCGATATGTGGCAGGCAAGAGAGATCATCGCCGATTCCTTTGAAGTGAAGGAATATGAGCCCGAGGCGGACAAAAAGGACGCATGGGACGAGGCGTACGGACGCTTCTTGAAATTGGTGAAGTAAATATTTACATAAAATAGAAAGCAAAAGAGGAGATATCTATGTCAAATGCTTATGAACTTGCAAAAGAGGCATACGCTGCGATCGGCGTCGATACCGAGGCCGCAATGGCGCGCGTAAAGGAGATTCCGGTTTCCATTCACTGCTGGCAGGGCGACGACGTGCGCGGCTTTGAAAATCCGGACGGAGATCTCACCGGCGGGATTCAGACGACCGGAAACTATCCGGGACGTGCCCGCAATATCACGGAGCTTCGCGCGGATATCGAGAAGGTGTTCTCGATGGTGCCGGGCAAAAAGCGCCTGAGTTTGCACGCGATTTATCTCGACAATCTCGGCGAAAAGGTCGCGCGCAATCAAATCGAACCGAAGCATTTCGCAAGCTGGGTGGATTGGGCAAAGACAAATCACGTCGGTCTTGATTTCAACCCGACCTGCTTCTCGCACGAGATGAGCGAGGACGGCTTTACGCTCAGTCATCCGAGTGGGGCGGTGCGCGATTTTTGGATTGAACACTGCATCGCTTCGAGAAAAATTGCCGAATACATGGGCAGAGAACTGAATGACACGACCGTTACCAACTACTGGATTCCCGACGGCTTCAAGGATATTCCGGTCGACCGCATGGGCGCACGCGCACGGCTTGTCGATTCGCTGGATCAGATTTTCGCCGGTGATGTGGATACAAAGCACAACCTCAACGCGGTGGAAAGCAAAGTGTTCGGCATCGGTGCGGAGAGCTGCACCATCGGATCGCATGAATTTTACATGGGATATGCCATGAAAAATGACATGCTGCTGACGCTCGACGCCGGTCATTATCATCCGACCGAGGTCATTTCCGACAAGATTTCATCGGTGCTTCTGTATCTTGATGACATCCTGCTCCATGTCTCGCGCCCGGTGCGCTGGGATTCCGACCATGTGGTCATCCTCGACGACGAGCTGCGCACGATCGCGGCGGAGATCCTCCGCAATCGTCTTGAAAAGCGCGTCCATATCGGACTTGATTACTTCGACGCCTCCATCAACCGTATCGCGGCGTGGGTGATCGGCTCGCGCAATATGCAGAAGGCGCTTCTTTTGGCGGCGCTCGAGCCGACGGAGGCGCTGCGCGAATGCGAGCATTCCTTCGATTATACCACAAGACTGGCACTGCTTGAAGAGCAGAAGACGATGCCGTTCGGCGCTGTCTTTGCGGAATACTGCGAGCGCGAAGGGGTTCCGGCTGACGCGAAGTGGCTGGACGACGTCAAAAAATACGAAAAGGACGTATTATCGGCGAGATAACGATCCAAAATAACTGTGTGAATTTTCGATAAGGAGTACGGTTATTTTGAAGAAAATTTTGCACAGGAAAAATGGATTACAGGCAGAAAAAACACGGCGCGTATGGGGAAAAGCGATATTGCTTTTGCTCATCGCCGCCGCTCTTGCCGTAGCGCCGCTTTCCTGTGCTTTCTTTCGTGATGAGAATTATACCGCGGCATTTGGCTTTCGGTATGACAGAGATGAGGAGGCGCCCCAGCGCATCACCTTTGCCGCGGCGGGGGACAATCTCATCCATTCGAGCATTTACAAGGAATCCTGTACGGACGGCGCATATGATTTTTCGCCGATTTATCATGAGATCGCGCCGTTTATTTCCTCCTTTGACATCGCGTTTGTCAATCAGGAGACCCCGCTCGGCGCGGACGGCTTTTCCGGATATCCGCGCTTCTGTTCTCCGTTTGCGGCGGGGGACGCGCTTGTGGAGGCAGGCTTCGACGTCATCGGCATCGCCAACAATCATATGCTTGACCGCGGCGCCGCGGGACTGATCCGCACGCGCGAATACCTTGAAAATACGGCGGAGCTGGTCGTCGGCGGAGACACAAACGGTTATCGCATCATCGAGCGGGATGGCGTAAAAATTGCCTTTCTTGCGTACACCTATTCGACCAACTGCGACGGGGATATCGATGTGCCGCGGATTTCGGAGGCGCGCATCACAAGACAGGTCACAGAAGCGCGCGAGGCGGCCGATCTTGTTTTTGTTTCCATGCATTGGGGGATCGAATACGACATCGGCGGATATGTCGAATGCTTCCATCCGACAACAAATCAAGAGCAGCTTGCCGAGCTGCTCACGGAGCTCGGTGCGGACGTCGTGATTGGCACGCATCCGCATGTGTTGGAGGGGATCGAATGGAAAACCGCGTCGGACGGGCACAAAACGCTTGTCGCCTATTCGCTTGGGAATTTGGTTTCCAACATGAGATTCGACAAAACTTTGCTCGGAGGCATTTTAACTCTTGACATAATCAAAAATAAGGATTACACTTATATAGATAGTGCACGAATTTACCCCATCGTTTGCCATTATTCGACGGCGTATACCGGACATAAGGTCTATTTTCTGCGCGATTATACGGACGAGCTGGCAGGATGCCACGGTACCTGCGAGCAGCGCAACGAGCTGCCTTTTTGCCGTGAAACGCTGATAAAATACTATGAAAACAACATCCCGGCGGAATTCCGGCCGGAGCATTACGCATAAAAAGGAGACGGACAAGATGATCAATTTGGAAAAGGAAATCAGGGAGCAGCCGGCGGTGCTTGCCGGCGTTTCGGAAAAAAACCTCGAAACGGTGAAAAAAATCGTCGCCGATATCAGGGCGGCGAGCATTACGAATGTGCAGCTTGCGGCGAGAGGAACCTCCGATCATGCCGCGATTTATGCGCAGTATTTGATTCATACGATCGTCGGCGTGCCGTGCGGGCTTGCGACGCCGTCCGTCATCTCCAAATATAACGGCAGGCTTTCCTTTGCGAACACGCTTGTCGTCGGCATTTCTCAGTCCGGCAGAGCGGCGGACGCGCTTGCGGTCATCGACCGCGCGAATGAGACCGGCGCCGTGACGGTCGCCGTCACGAACGATCCGGATTCTCCGCTTGCAAAATCCGCAAAGTATCATCTATACTGTGGAGCCGGGCTTGAAACGAGCATTGCGGCGACAAAAACCTTTACCTCTCAGATGATGGCGCTGGCGCTTCTCGCCGCCGTATGGGCGGAGGATGATGCGCTGACATCCGCGCTCGGGGGTGTCGCGGGCGATGTCGAAAAGCTGCTTACATATATGCCGGAAAAGCTCGCGGGGCTGGTAAAGGATTACGAGAATATAGCGGCGGCCGTCGTGCTCGGGCGCGGCTTTGCCTATCCGATCGCCTGCGAGGGAACGCTGAAAATTTTGGAGACGAACGGGATCAAAATGCGCGGATACGCGGTGTCCGACTTCCATCACGGACCGAAAGCGCAGGTGCATCCTGGGGATACCGCAATCGTCGTCGCGCTTCGCGGCGCAGTTTTTGACGATGCGGTGGAAATGATCGACGAGCTATTGAAGATCGGTGCGAAAGTCATCGCGATCACGGATGACGTCTCACTTTCGGAAAAGACAGGCATACAAGGGCTGCTTATCCCGAACGACACGAATTATTCCGTGCCGGATGCGATCTCCGCCTTTTGTGCGGCGGTCACGTTACAGCTGTTTGCATTGGAGCTTGTGCTGGCACGCGGGATCGATCCTGACGCTTCCAAGGTTTTGAAGAAAGTCACCATCACGGTATAAAACCCGTGCTTACCCAAATGCGTCGGCTTCGGAGGGCGCATCGGAAATTTTGTTATCCAAATCTATTCTAAATAAAGAAGGACGGCATCCGCTGTCCGAAAGGAGAGAAAAATGAATTTTGACATGCTGCACCCGGCAGACCAGATCGTGATGATCATGAACCGAATCTATTACTACGGCATGACGACCACGACGGGCGGAAATCTTTCCATCCGCGATTCGGAGGGAACCGTTTGGATCAGTCCGAGCGGGGTCGACAAGGGAAGCCTGCGCCGCGAGGACATCATGCAGATCAAGCCGGACGGCACGATCGTCGGCCTTCACAGACCGTCTGTCGAATATCCGTTTCATCTTGCCATCTACAAGAAGCGTCCCGATCTGAGGGCGGTGCTTCATGCGCATCCGCCGGCGCTTGTCGCGTTCAGCCTGCTGCGTGAAATTCCCGACACCTCGATCATTCCCGATGCAAGATTCCTTTCCGGCAAAATCACCATTGCCAAATACGCGCTCCCCGGAAGCGCCACCCTCGGCGACAAGATTTCCGCGGAATTTGAAAAGGGCATCAACACCGTCATGCTGGAAAATCACGGCGTTGTACTCGGCTCTACCTCGCTTTTCAAAGCATTCATGAATTTTGAAATGCTGGATTACTGCGCGAGGATCCAAATCAACGCCAAGGCGCTCGGCGGCACGATCCACGGACTTTCCGAGCGGCATATGGAAATCTACAAGAACAAGACGTCGCCCTGTATGGAGGAATTTGTTCCGCAGACGCATACGAGCGAGGAGCTCGGCGTGCGCCGCGATATGTGTGAGCTTATCCACCGCGCATATGGCAATCAGCTTTTCACAAGCGATCAGGGAACTTTCTCCTGCAAGCTGTCCGACGGGTCCTTTATCATCACGCCGTATGCCAAGGACAGGAAATATCTCGAACCGGAGGACCTTGTGCTGATCAAGGACGGCAAATGCGAGGCCGGAAAAACGCCGTCGCGCTCCGTCAAGCTTCACACCGCGCTTTATGAAAGGGATCCCGATATCAAGACCGTGATCGTTGCGCATCCGCCGCACATCATGGCGTTTGCCATCACGGACAAGGAGTTCGATGCGCGCCTGATTCCGGAAAGCTATATCGCGCTCAAAAATGTGCGCAAGTATCCGTTCGGCTCCTCCTTTATGCAGCCGGAGATGCTTGCCAAGGAGATTTCCATTAAGAATCCTGTTGTTATCATTGAAAACGATTGCATCATCGCTGCGGGGACCTCGCTTCTCAACGCATTTGACCGTCTTGAGGTCATGGAATACAGCGCAAAATCGCTTGTGGAGGCGGCAAGCCTCGGCGGCGAGGTTGTGAAGATCAGCCCGGATGAGGTGAAAGAGATCGAAGTGGCGTTCAATCTTTGATACGAGTACGGCAATCGCCATCAAACTAACAAAGAGAGGAATTTAACATGGAGAAGAACTATTACGGCGACCTCAGCATCATCGGAATGAAAGGCAGCGAGAAATTTCTCGAAAATGTCGACTGGTATCTGCATCAATGGCGGCAGGACAAGGAGGGGACGTTCCTTGTGAATGCAGACTGCCCTCGGTTTGGCTCGGGAGAGGGCAAGGGGATCATTCACGAGACGCTTCGCGGACACGACACCTATATCTTTGCGGACGTTTTCAATTACGGCGTCACCTACAAGATGTACGGTATGAATGTTCCGATGAGCCCGGATGATCATTATCAGGATCTCAAACGCATCATCTGCGCGATCGGCGGCAAGGCGCGCCGCGTATCCGTCATCATGCCGATGCTGTATGAGGGCAGACAGCACCGCAGAACGGCCAGGGAATCGCTCGACTGCGCGATGGCCTTACAGGAGCTCGATTCGATGGGAATATCGAACATCATCACTTTCGACGCGCATGATCCGAGAGTTCAGCAGGCGATTCCGAGGAGCGGCTTCGACAACGTGCGCCCCGCTTATCAGATGCTGAAAGCGCTCGTGAGAGAGTTTTCCGACATCACCTTTGATAAGGATACCATGATGATCGTCGCTCCGGACGAGGGCGCGATGTCCCGTTCCATGTATTATTCCTCTATTTTGGGGCTTGAGCTTGGCATGTTCTATAAGCGCCGCAACTATACGATCGTCATCGACGGCCGCAATCCGATCGAGGCGCATGAATTTCTCGGCCGTTCCGTCGAGGGCAAGGATATCATTATCGTGGACGATATGATCGCAACGGGCGAATCCACGCTTGACCTTGCGGTACAGCTGAAAGAAAAGGGCGCGCGCCGCATTTTTATCTTTGCGACGTTCGGACTGTTTACGGCCGGCTGCGACAAAATAGACGCCGCCTATGAAAAAGGACTTTTCAACAAGATTTTCACGACGAACCTCAATTATAGGCCGCAGAGCATCATCGCCCGTCCGTGGTATGCGGAGGTCAACATGTGCAAATACGTAGCCTATATCATCGACACGCTCAATTCCGATTCTTCGATCAGTGAGCTGCTCAATCCCGTCGGAAGGATTCATAGTCTTGTGGACAGGGTGAGGGCGACAGCAAGCGGTGAAGCGGAATAAAATTGCAAAATATTAAGAAAATTTTAAGAAATAGATTGAACTTTTGATAAAAGAGGGATATAATGATATTGCATCATACATAAGACTGTATGAAAACTCATAACAGAGGAGATTTTATTATGGAAGCTTTAAAAAATTTCAGAAAGACGCTTGACAGTATTCCGTGGGTGATCGAACTTCTTCTTGTTATCTTTTTTGATGGGCTTTACGGCGGAATCTATCGTATGACAAGAGGGGATACCACCGGTGTCGTGATCGGTATCGTATGGCTTGTGCTTGCTTATGTTCCGATGGTGTTTGGATGGATCGGCTCGATCGTTCTTGCTGTTTTGACGATTGTCGATATCATCTGCGTTTGTATCCATAAGAAGATTACGGTCCTTGCGTAATAGGTAAGCAAAAAACAAATCCGGACTTATGCCCGGATTTCTGTTTTTCAAATAAGAAAAGCGCCCTTTGGGGCGCTTTTCTTATTTTATATTGTCACCGTCAGTGGTTTGTTTTTCTCGATCGGATAAGACTCATCGCCGACGATCAGCGTGCCGCCGTCGATCTCGGAGGTCACGGTGACGCTCTCCCGTGTCATCGTGACTTCGATGATGCCGTTCGGCGTCGGGACTTTGCCGGAGAAATTGCCAAAGCACATGAGATTCGGCTTTACCTCATAGGCCGCGTAGGCGGGCGCGGTCGGCCGGACGCCGAGCGCATATTTCCCGAGCAGATAGATCGGGGAAGCGCCCCACGCATGGCAGAGGCTTTTGCCGTAGGGGCGTCCGTACATCGCATAATGCTCCGCGCCCTTGCGGTCAGGGAAATATTCCTCCCAGATCGTGGTCGCACCGAGCTTTATCATCCCGCCCCAATAGCTGTGGAGCATATCGGTCATGTAGTCAAATTCTCCGATTTGGCACATCGCGTCAAGCTCGAAAAACTCGAAGTATGGCGTTGTGATCGGGAGGATTTCCTTGTTTTTGATGACATGCGTGATGATTTTTGCTTTTCTGTCCTTGCTTGTAAGGTCATAGAGCAGCGCGAAGATGTTGGCGTGGCGGGTGATGTTGCGGTTTCCGGTCTTATAATCGTCCACGAAACCGCCCTTTTCTTCGTCCCAGTAGAGCGAATTTACCTTTTCGCACAGCGCTTTTGCCGCCGCTTCGAACTTTTCCTCATTTTTATCATCGCGGAGCAGCGCGGCGCATTTGGCTATACAGTCATACGCGCGGATGAGCAGCATTTGCTCCGCGCACATCGGGCCGGAATCCTTGTCGAATTTTGACCAATCGATAAAGACCCAATCGCCGCGGCGCTTTGTATATAGGCCGTCCTCGTCGAGCTTGCTCTCGACAAAAGCCATCGTCGAAAGCATCTGCGGATAGACCGCGCGTACAAAATCGAGGTCGCCCGTATGGAAATAATACTCCCAAATGCCGGCGATCCAATAGAACGTATAATCCGGGATGGTATTGACGTGCATCGTCATCGGCTCGGCTCCGCGCAGCATGCGCGTCGTGCGGCGGACGATGTCGTTGTCGTTCATCAGATAATAATTGACGAAAAAGCTCTGATAAGCGTCGCCGCCCCAGATCCAGCGGTCGCGCTTGATGCCGTCGAAGAAGCCCTCGCGCGCATTGAGATGCAGCGTATAGGCGGAAACGTCCCAAATCCGGTTGATGAGCTCATCGTCGGAACGGAACGCGCCCTTGTCCTCGAGCGGCAGATATTCGTGATCCGCAGAAAAATCGTAAGCGCCGCCGAAATCCGGTATAAAGACATAACGGAATGCGACGGTTGTGGATTTATAATGTCCGTTTTTCGCCTCGGCATTCACGAGAACGATCGCTCCATCGGGATCGAGCGCTTCCTCGCGGGATTCGCCGCATACGGCGAGGAATTTCGCGTCGGCGGGCGTGATATTTTCAAAAATCAGATTGCCGAATCGCTCGCGGCCGAAGTCGTAAAGCGTACCGCCTTCGGCCTTTTCGGAGGAGACGGGGACAATTCGCTCATAGGAAAATTTGAATACCTCGGGATTGTCGGAAAGCTCCGTATACATCTCATTGGTCCCAGCCGGCAGATCGCCGCCGCCGAAAGAGCCGTGCGACCATGTTTCATCGGACGCAAAGGTGTCGCCGACGCAGTAGACTGCGGGCAGCCCGCCGTCCTTGTAGGCGTAGACCTTTACCATCTGACGGCCGGGCTTCAGCGTGACTGTGGAACCCGACGGATAGCGCACGCCGTCCGCAAGGAGGCAGGAATCCTTGGTGTTGGCGTAAAAAGTGACGGTTTCCGGCTTGTCGAGCTCTGCGACCTTGTAAAGAAAGAGGTTCCTTCTCGGGGCGTCCACCCTCCACATGCAGGAATAGTAGCGCCCTCCGACGGTGCGCCTGTTGTGGACGAGCATGCTGTGATAGAGCTCAAAGTCTCCCGGACACCACATCCATTTTGCCTGTTTCATATGTTATCTCCGTTCCGATATTGTTTATTGGTCAAAACACCATGACGATGATTTTTGCCGCGAGGACGACGACGACCAGCGCGATCGGGTAAGTCGCCGCATAGGCGGAGGAAACCTCGTCCGTGCCGGCCGCGCGGATCAGCGCGTCAAGCGCGGGCGTGCTGGTCATGCCGCCGGTGATGGAGCCGAGATTGTTGAAGATGCTGAGCTTAAATACATATTTTGCGACGAGGAAGCCGATGATCATCGGGACGAGCGTCATGATAATGCCGTAGAGGAAATATTTGAGCTGAATGTTTTCCATGAAGCTGACGCCGCCCGGCACGCCTGCGCCGATGAGGAACATCACAAGTCCGAGCTCTCGGAAAAATTGAAGCGATTCCTTGTTGATGCGGCAGTCAATGCCGAATATGTGGCCGAAATGTCCGATGACAAGGCCGGAAATCAGCGTGCCTCCCGAAGTGCCGAGCGAAAAATTGATCCCCGGAATTTTGATGGAGCCGATGAGACAGCCGAGCGCGATGGCGAGGAAGAAAGCGAAAGCGCCGAATGGATCAAGCTTTGTAAGCTTTTTTGTGATCGGCTTGATCGTGACGGCATTGCCCGCTTGGAAGGAGGCCCTTTCCGCTTCCGTATCGACTTTTAGGAGCTTCGGTATGAGCTGGACGAACAGCACGACGCCAAGAACGCCGAACACATAGGCGATTCCATAGCCTGCGGTGATCTCTCCTGCGGCCTCTCCCGTGACGGCTTCCGTCGCGGCGGAAAGCCCGGGCGTGCTCGTCAGCGCGCCGGTGAGCAGGCCGACCGCCATTTCCGGGGAGAGATTTTTATCCACTGTGATGAGGAGCACGGCGGCAAGCGCGCCTGACAGGATCACGACGACGCCCATCAGGATATAGGCGATGGATTTTTTGTTGAAGGTCCGGAAGAATTTCGGACCTGCGATAAGGCCGATCGAGGTGACGAAAAAGGCGGTCCCGATCTTGGATACCAAGCTGAAATTCGATGCAAGCGCGCTGCTATACAGCGAGATGGTGTGTCCGCCGACCTCAAACGAGGGCACATAGCTCGCAAATACGCCGAAGAGCAGGGCGACAAGCAGAACGCCGGCGGTGCCGAGCGAGATGCCCTTGATGTTGATGCCGCCGACAAGATAACCGAGCGCGGCGATGACCGCGATAAAAAAGATGATGGAAAATGCAGATGAGAGCACATCTCCTAAATATGACATAAAAACCTCCGTGCCGAATGCTGTCCGACTTATTTGCGAAGCATTTCCTGCTTGATATCCCAAAGCTTCTTGGAAAGATCCACATAATAAGCATGAGGATTTTCAAAGCGCTTTACCTCATCCCAAAGCTTGTCTGTCTGGGACGCGCAGTAGCTGCGGATATCCGCCGCCGAGGGAGAGGTATAAACGCATTCTCCGTTCTGAAAAACGGGCACGAGCAGCTCGCGCAGATGATAATTTGTGAGCGTTTTGCGCTTCCACGTGTTCTGCGGATCAAAGATTTCGAGCGGCTTTGATTCGTCGAGCGTTTCGTCATAGACGCAGAGCAGGTCGGCGATGGCCTTGCCGCTGTCGTTGTCATAGATTCGATATACTTTTTTATAGTGCGGGTTTGTGATTTTTCCCGGATTTTCGCTGATTTTGATTTTCGGCTCGATGACGCCGTTTTTTTCCGTGGCTACGAGCTTGTATACGCCGCCGAAAACCGGATCGCTTTTGGCGGTAATGAGACGCTCGCCGACGCCGAAGGCGTCGATTTCCGCACCTTGGCTGATGATGTCGCGGATGATATATTCGTCGAGCGAATTGGATACGACGATCTTGCATTCCGGCAAGCCCTCTCGGATGAGCGCCGCGCGGATCTTTTTGGTGAGATACGCGATATCGCCGGAATCGATGCGCACGCCGAAATTCCGGATGCCCTGCGGCACAAGAATCTCCTTGAATGCGCGGATCGCGTTCGGCAGTCCGCTTTTCATGACATTGTAGGTGTCGATGAGCAGGGTCGCATTGTTCGGATAGATCCGGCAGTATGTCTCAAAGGCTTCATATTCGCTGTCGAACATCTGTACCCATGAATGCGCCATGGTGCCGGAGGCCGTGACCTGAAAATCCCGGTCGCTCATCGTGCAGGAGGTGGAAGCGCAGCCGCCGATAAACGCGGCGCGCGCTCCGTAGACCGCGGCTTCCGCGCCCTGTGCGCGGCGCGCGCCGAATTCCGCCACCGGACGGCCGTCGGCGGCGCGCACGATGCGGTTTGCCTTGGTCGCGATGAGGGATTGGTGGTTGAGGGCGAGCAGGACGAACGTTTCGATGAACTGCGCTTCGATTGCGGGCGCGCGCACGGTCATGATCGGTTCGCGCGGAAAAATCGGCGTTCCCTCCGGGATTGCGTAGATATCGCCGGTAAAGCGGAAGGTTTTCAAATATTCGAGGAATTTTTCGTCAAAAATCTTTTTGGAACGCAGATAGGCGATGTCTTCCTCCGTGAATTTCAGATTTTTGATATATTGGATGACCTCGTCGAGTCCTGCGGCGATCGCGAAGCCTCCGCCGTCGGGAATATCCCGGAAAAAAACGTCAAAATAAGCGATCTCGTCTTTTTTGCCGGAGACATAGTATCCGTTTGCCATGGTCAGCTCATAGAAGTCGAAAAGCATCGTATAATTGGTGCGGTCAAGCATTTTTGGCTACCTCTAAAAAAATAT